>JAHYJI010000038.1 GCA_019429145.1 Coriobacteriia bacterium
GAACGGGCGCGCACCGATCGCGACGAGACCGCTGCGGCGAGCCGCACCCTCGTGGAAGAGGCGCGTGTTCTCGCAGACCTGGAGCAGACGGTCGGCGACGCGGAGGAGGAGCTGCTCGCACTGAGGCGCGAGGCGCGCGACGCATCGGCCGCGCTCGAGGCGGCCACCGTCGACGAGCCCGCACTGGAGCGCTCCGCCGACATCACCTCGCTCTCCGAGGAGCTCTCCGCGTTCCGGCAGCGCCTCGAGTCGGTGGCAGAGCTCGAGGGAAAGGTCGCCGCGCTTGCCGCAGAGAGTGAGGGCTACCTCGCCGAGGCCGGCCTGAGCGCCGAGAGCGCCGCGACCGTCGACGCCTCACCCGAGACGCGTGCGGGGGTCGAGCGCTGGCGCGACCGCCTGCTCATCGCCGAGCAGCGGGCCGCTGCCGCTGCCGACGAGCGCGCGGTCGCCTCCGAGGAGCTGCGGGCTGCGAGCCGCCCCGATGACGGCGCCGGGTCCGGTACCCGGGATCTCGCCGCGTCACTGAAGATCGTCGCCTGGGCAGCGGTGGCGTCCGGGGTTGTGCTAGCGGCGCTCGGCGCCTTCCTGAGCCAGTGGCTCGTGTTCGCGGCAGGCATCGTCCTGGCGGTGTTCGCGGGAGCGTTGGCGCTCGGTGCACGGCGGGCTCTCGTGCCCGGCCGCGCTGACCGGTCCAAACAGGAGGAGCTGGAGCGTCGCGCGGATCAGGCCACGCTCGCGGCCAAGCGCACGACACAGGACCTCATCGCGGCCCGGGCCGAGTGGGCCGAGTGGCTTGCGGCCCGGGGTCTTGCCGGCGTGAGCGAGCCCGCGGCGGCGGTGCGCGTGCTCGAGCTGGTGACCGACGCGCGCCGTCGCGACAACGAGCGCGCGCAGGCCGCCGGGCGACTCGCGCGTGAATCCGGCGCGGTTGCCGCCTACATCGCCCAGGTGACAGCCGTGGCCGATGCCCTCGGCATGCCGGCGCCGGCTGGGCCGCGTGAGGCCGACGCCACGGTGGTGCGCCTGCGGGAGCGTCTGGCCACAGCGCGTACGTCCGCTGAGGCCGCCACGCGTGCGCAGGAGCGCGCTGGAGCCGCGGCCGCAGCCGTCGCCGACGCCGAGGCCCGGCAGGCGAGCGCCGCCGCCCGGGCGCAGGAGATCATCGAGCGGCTGGAAGTCGCCGGAGGACTCGCCGAACTCTCGGCGATCGTCGAGCGTGCCGAGGCGGCGGCCGCAGAGGCACAGGAGCGCTGGGGCGCGCTCAAGAGCGAGCACGCGAGTCTCGAGACGCTGGTGGGCGAGCGCGAGCGCGAGGACACGATGGGCGCGCTTCGCCTCGACCTGGTGAGCGTCAACGAGCGCATCTCCGCGCACGCGGAACGCTACGCGGTACTCTCGCTCGCGAGCCGCCTGCTCCAGCGAGCCCAGGAGCGTTACGAGCGCGAGCGGCAGCCCGAGGTCGTCCGCGAGGCCGAGCGCATCTTCTCGATGATCACCGGAGGCGCCTACGAGCGCCTGTCGGTGCCGCTCGGCGCCTCGGCTATCGAGGTGTTCGACGCCTCCGCGCGGGCAAAGGACACGGGGCGCCTGTCGACCGGCACCGCCGAGCAGCTCTACCTCGCGCTGCGTCTGGCGCTCATCGGCCAGCTGGGGGAGACCGGCGCCGCGCTGCCGGTGCTGATGGACGACGTGCTCGCCAACTTCGATCCGGAGCGCAAGGCGGGTGCGGCGGCCGCGGTCGCCGAGCTTGCCCGGACGCGCCAGGTGGTCGTGTTCACGTGCCATCCCGAGACCGCCGAGGTGCTTCGCGGGGCGGCTCCGGAGATCGCGACGGTCTCGCTCGATCGCTGCTAGGTGCCGGACACCGCCGGGTGCGGGTGGGCGTTCAGTCCTTGAGCACGGGCAGCCGCAGGGTGAAGCGCGCGCCGCCCTCGGGACGGTTCGCGGCCTCGATCTCGCCCGCGTGCGCGGTCACGATCGCCTTGACGATCGCCAGCCCGAGCCCGGAGCCGCCGCTCGTGCGGGCACGGCTCTGCTCGGTGCGATAGAAGCGGTCGAAGAGTCGGTCGAGGGCGGCCTCGGGGATGCCGGGTCCCTCGTCCAGCACGGAGAGCACCGCTCGCCCGTCCTCGGCCCCCACCTCGACCCGCACCGTGCCGCCCTCGGCCACGCGCGTCGCGTTGTCCACGAGGTTGGCGATCACCTGCTGCAACCGGTCCGGGTCGCCGAGCACCGCGGGCGCCTGGCCCGAGACCTCGACGGTAGCCTTGCGCTCGGCGAGCAGCGGTTCGAGTGCGGCGACCGCCCGGCGCGCGACCTCGGCAAGATCGAGCCTGCGGATCGGCAACTCCCCGGTCGCGCCCTCGATGCGCTGCAGCGCGAGCAGGTCGTTGGCAAGGCGCGCGAGGCGGTCAGACTCGCGAACGATCGTCGTGAGGAACCGCTCGGCGTCCTTCGGCGCGACGTCGCCGTCGAGCAGTGTCTCGGCAGCTCCGCGGATCGCGGTGAGCGGCGTGCGCAGTTCGTGGCTCACGTCCGAGACGAAGCGCGACTTGCGACGTTCCTCGTTCTTGAGCTCGCTCACCACGTGTTCGACCCGGTCGGCCATCGCGTTGAACGCCTCGGCCACCGCACGGGTCTCCCGTGCCCCCACAGGTTCGACGCGCACGGTGAAGTCCCCGCCGGCGAATGCGGCCGTGCCGGTCGCGAGTCGGCGCAGCGGGCGCGCGAGCCAGCGGGACAGCAGCTCGGCCAGCACGAGGGTCGCTACGAGGAATGCGCCGAGCGCCCAGCCGAGCTGCTGGCGGTACTCGCGCAGCAACAGCGTGACCGAGAGCGTTGGAGCGGAGGTGTACGCGGCCCCGATGATCTCGCCGCCGGACCTGATCGGGTGGGCCACGTACATCGTGAACAGTTCTTCCTCACCGACGCGGGTGAACGCGCCGTATCTGCCGGCAAGCGCCTCCTGTATCTCGGCGCGCTCGCTGTAATCGATGCCCACGCCGGTCTCGCCGGCCGAGTCGACCACCGCCACACCCGCTCCGTCCAGGATACGCAGTCGCGACGAGAGGTCGGGGTCCGCTTCGGCCAGTGCGGCCTGCAGCGACCCTGCCCCGCCGATCCCCCGCTCGCCCACGATCGCAGAGGCCACGAGCGCCTCGCTGCCCAACCGGCTCTCGAGCTGGCGCAGGCCGAGCGACTCCATCTGGGCGAGGAAGTACCAGGAAAGTCCCGCCGCCGAGATGATCGCGACGGCGAGCAGTGAGGCGAAGAGCCGGACCCGGATCGACAGGCTCAGGTGCATGGGTCGGTCACGCCTGGATGCGGTAGCCGTAGCCGCGCACGGTCTCGACCACGGCGGGGTCGACGCCGGCAGCGGCGAGCTTGTCGCGCAACCGCTTGATGTGCGTGTCGACCGTCTTCGTCTCCACGAGGTACTCCCAGCCCCAGGCCTGCTTGAGCAGCTGCTCGCGGCTGAGCACGTTGCCGGGGTAGCGCATGAGCGTGGCGAGTAGCTCGAACTCGCGCGGCGTCAGATCGATCAGCGCCCCGGCGAAGTGCGCTTGGTGCGTCGACTCGTCGAGTTCGATCCCGGCCGCCTCCAGGCGCTCACCGGGCAGCTGGTCGGGGTGGGCGGGGGCGTGGGCCGCCGAGCGTCGCAGCAGCGCCTTGACGCGCGCCTGCAGCTCCCTGATACCGAACGGTTTCGCCAGATAGTCGTCACCGCCGAGCTCGAGTCCTACCACCTTGTCCAGCTCGGTGTCGCGAGCCGAGAGGAAGAGCACCGGGACCTCGCTGCGGGCGCGCAGCTTGCGACAGACCTCGTAGCCGTCAGCTCCGGGCAGCATGATGTCGAGGATGACGAGGTCGAACTCGTGGGCCGCGGCCAGCTCGAGTGCCTCGTCGCCGGTCGAGGCGGTCTGGACCTCGTACCCTTCCTTCTTCAGGTTGTACGAGACGAACTCGAGGATCGAGTCCTCGTCGTCGACGACGAGGATCCGCGCAGTTCCGGTGGTCATGCGGCGCCTCCCGGTGTCGCGGGTTACCTGGGCCGATGATACCATTGAGCGCGCGGGCGCCTCTCGCGCGTCACCGTACCGTCACACAAGGGGGGAGCAGCGGTGATACTCGCTGTCGACGTCGGCAACACCCACACCGTCCTCGGCCTGTTCGATGAGTCGGGGCTCGACGGCCACTGGCGCGTGTCGAGCAACCCGGCGCTCACCGCCGACGAGCTCCGCGTGAAGGTCGCGGGCCTGCTCGCTGCCGACGGTCACTCCTGGGACGACGTCGAACACGTCGTGCTCTGCTCCGTGGTCCCGCGCCTGACCGCCGCATACGAGGAGATCGCCGTGCGTGCGTGCGGACGCGCGGCCATGGTGGTCGGTCCCGGCCTGAAGACCGGCATGCCTATCCGCTACGACAACCCGCACGAGGTCGGTGCCGACCGCATCGTCAACGGGGTGGCCGCCTACGAGGCCCACGGAGGCCCTGTGGTGGTGGTCGACTTCGGCACCGCGACCACGATCGACGTTATCGACGCCTCGGGAGCCTATCTCGGCGGCGCCATCGCTCCGGGAGTGGAGACGAGCGCCGAGGCGCTGTTCAGCAAGGCCGCCCGCATCGCCAAGGTCGATCTCGAAGCGCCCCTGAAGGTCATCGGAACCAACACGCGCGAGAGCGTACAGGCCGGGCTGCTCATCGGAGAGGCGGTGATGGTCGATGGTCTCGTGCGCCGCGTGTGGGCCGAGCTCGGGACCGAGACTCCCGTGGTGGCCACCGGTGGGCTCGCCGAGAGCATGGCGCCGCTCTGCGAGACGATCACGGTGGTGGATGTCGACCTCACGCTCAAAGGGCTGATGATCGTGCATGCGAGGAATGTCTGAAAAAAACGGTTGCAGAACTCCGGAGGGAGATGTTAAGATTCTTAGCGAGGGCTCTTCTTCATTTGGACGGTCCCGGGCAGCAATGCCCGGGACCGTCGCTTTCCCGCTGCCGCTTGAGTGGTAGCTTGCGATCGGGCACCGGTGAAGTAGCGTGTGTCTGGGATCGTTCGGACATCTGAGCCGAGGCGTTCCTTCTTCAAGATCCATCGACCTGCGCGATGAACGAGCCCGCTCATCGCCGTGTCCCTCGTGTGGCTGGTGTTCTCACGGGTGGAGCATTATGCTTCTTAAGGTATCTGCCCGCCCGTTGACGTCAGCCCGTTGGGAGCCGCATGCAGACCGTGACGATCAAAGGGATTGTGGTGATCACCCTGGCTGTATGCCTTGCGGTGGGCGCCGTTCTCATCGTCGCCGTCATGGATCGATCGCACCGTGCGAACTCAGAACTGGCGGCGAGCCAGGCGATCGAGAATGCCGAGCGATCTTTCGCTTCGGTACAGTTCCTGCGAACCGAACGGCTCGAGGCCATCCTCGATGCGCTCTCGCGAGATGAGGCGATGCGCGAGGCGTACATGGATGGGGACCGTGACCGACTGTACGAACTCGCGTCCGCTCGCTTCAGGCCGCTCTGCGAGCGGCACAACATAGCGAGGTGGTACTTCTTCCGGCCAGAGAGCGAGGGCACAGTCTTCTTGCGGGTTCACGACCCCGAGGCTTTCGACGACCCTGTCACCCATCCAGCGTACCGCCGTGCTGTCGAGACCAAGCAGTTCGCTTCAGGGTTCGAAGTGGGCAGAGTCGCACTCGCGTTACGGGCAGTCATGCCCTATCGGGACGAGGACGGCCGGCTGATAGGATACCTTTCCCTCGCCGAAGACGTTGACGACTTCCTGATCTTGATCGCCCAGGAGACTGGTCACGAGTATGCGATGTTCCTCGACAAAGCTCACATGGACCGCGAAAGATGGCAGAAGGCGCGTGCTTTAGCGGGGCTGCCTGATGACTGGGACGAACGCCCGAACTCGGTGCTCGCATCCTCGACTTTCGATAACGACGAGGTGTTGGTGGACGACATCGACATCGCGTCCGTCCCCGAGGGGGGCATGCTGCTGGAGCGGCTGTCGATAGGTGACAGCACGTACATCACGGGCGTGTTCCCCGTCTACGAGGCGGACGGAGAGAAGGTCGCTGCCGTGTATATGGTTCGCGATATCACCGCGTATGCCCGGGCGTCCAGGGTCACCCAGACGCGAGTGGTCCTCTCCATCCTCTCACTCGTGGTCCTGGCGACCATGGTGATCCTCGCCCTCTTGGATCGGCTGGTGCTGAGAAGGCTCAAGTCCCTCACGGCAAGACTGCACGAAACTACCCTCAGTCTGGCTCGCGGTGAGAAGCCCCCGGTCTACGTCACCACGTCCTCAAACGACGAGATCGGGGAGTTCGAGCGATTCCTCGGTGAGTTCCTGGCCTCGCTGGACAAGATCATCCAGCGTGGTGGTCAGGGCAGGGAGTGACGTGTCCCGGCCGGGAGTCGTGGAGCGCACTGCGTTGACCGGGTGGCACGCTGGCGGGAGACTCTCGGTATGAGGATCGACCGAACCGATATCGGCGTCTTGGCCTTCACGGTCGTCGTGTCTGTGGCGCTCGTGGCTTCGGCGGCACTTGCGCCCGACTTCGGGGTGTTCGCGGCGCAGAGGTTTGCCCTGTGGGGCGTGCTCATCGTCGCCACCATCGCGCGGGTCGGAGGCGTACGGGCCGGGTTGACCGCCGCGCTCGGCGTCTTTGTCTTCGCCGTGATTCTCGAGCCCGATCTCAGAGTCGGTCTCCCTGTCGCGGAGACGTGGATCGACCTGGTGTTGATCCTGATAGTGGCCGGGGCGGTCGGCTTTCAGACCGGCGAGCTGCGACAGCGTGAGGATTGTGCGGTTCAGCAGGAACACGAGGCACGCTCGCTCGCCCGCCTGGGTGCGCGGTTCATCTCTGGCGGTCCGATCGACGAGGTGGTCACCGATGCGCTCGGCGAGGTTGCTTCGCTCGTGTCTGCCACTCACCTGAACCTCATCATGATCGGGGATTCGGTGGCGCGCGCCCTCCCTGAGTCTTCGCGAGTCCTCGCGGACGACCCCGATGTGGAGCCGCTCGCTCGCTGGGCCGCACAGCACGGCATGATCATCGGGCCAGAGGGGATCGGAGACTGGTGGCCCACAGGCACGGGCCTGCTGACGACGGCAAGTCCCGAACAGGCAGGCGCGTGTCTTGATCGTCGCGACGTGTTCGTGCCCGCCCTCGTGCACGGGGCGGCGGAATCCGTTATCCATCTCGGGCCGAAGGCCGGAGACCAGCGCTATACCCGTATGGAGTACGAATCGGTACTCCTCCTCTCGGCTCTTGTTGCCCTGTTCATCCAACGAGAGAGACTGCAGCAGAAGACGGCTGAAGCCGAAGCGCGCGAAGAGGCAGATCGCTTGAAGACGAGCTTGCTGTCGTCGGTCTCGCACGAACTCAAGACGCCGCTTGCCGCCGTGAAGGCGACGATCACCAACCTGATGCCGCAGTACGACACCATCGCGCGAGAGGACCTCCGTGCCGATCTCGCGTCAGTGGAACAGGCCACAGGTGTTCTGGAGCGTCAGATCGGGGACCTGCTGGACATCTCCCGGTTCGAGTCGGACAGCTGGACGCCTCGCATCGAGTGGAACGACGTGGCCGACTTGTGGCCGGCCCTACGGGCGCGTGCGCCAGTAGACGCACGCGCCCGGCTCGTGTGGGAGCCCCCGGGTGATCTGCCGCCGGCACGTTTCGACCTGGTGCAGATCGGCAGGGCTCTCTATCATATCGTTGAGAATGCACTGGTGTATGGGCCACCCGACGGTGAGGTGAGACTGGTTCCCTCGGTCTGCGAACAGGAGCTGAGGATCGCGGTCGAGGACCGGGGTCCAGGGGTGCCCGCGGCGGAGCGCGAGCGAGTGTTCGAGAAGTTCCAGCGAGGGAAGGAAGGGTCTCGATCGCCCTCAGGTACAGGACTCGGCCTCACGATCGCAGCGGAGATCGTGAGACATCACGGCGGGCGTATCGAGATCGAGGACGTCGAGCCTCGCGGTGCGAGATTCACCGTCGTCCTGCCGGTAGAGATCGAGGAGTGATCGGGTGTCCCCTGACATGAAGGATACGCCAGGTAAGAAGGTTCTGGTGGTCGACGACGAAGAGCAGATCCTCCGGGCGCTCAAGACCATACTGACCCAGACCGGCTACGAAGTCCGCCTGGCCGCCACGGGGGAAGAGGCACTGGAGGCCGCGCCCTCGTTCCTGCCCGATCTTGTGGTGCTCGACCTCTCGCTGCCAGGAGTGAGCGGCCTCGAGGTCTGCAGGCTGCTGAGAGAATGGCTGAAGGCACCGATTCTCATCCTCTCCGTGCGCGACACGGAAGGGGACAAGATCGCAGCACTGGATCTCGGTGCCGACGACTACCTCACGAAGCCGTTCTCCGCCGGGGAGCTTCTCGCACGGCTGCGCGCACTCGCGAGGAGGATGGATGAGGGCCGAGATCGCGAGCCGTCGAGTGTGACCTCCGGCACTATCCGAGTCGACTTCGAACTCAAGATCGCGACGCGCGGAGACGAGCCCCTGAAGCTCACGCGAACGGAGTTCGAGATCCTGGCGGCACTCGCGAGCAGCGCCGACAGGGTCGTGACCTCGAGCGCCATCATCAGGCGCGTGTGGGGCTCCGCAGACCCCACCGATACGAAGGCCCTGCGTGTCCACATCAGCAATCTCCGGGCGAAGGTCGAGGACGACCCCGCCGATCCCACGCACATCGTGACGGAGCCGGGAATCGGCTACCGCTTCGTCACTCAGCAGAGCGTGCCTTCGTAGCCACTCTGCTTCGCATGTTCTGAGGACCCGGCGGTCCTCAGCTACCCGAGGGACCCCCGGCACATGTGACCCTGGACACAAGTACGTTAAGTGCGTTAAGATACCTAACGCACCTGTTAAGGATACACACTGTGCCGGGGGGCTCACACGCCGTGCCATGCCAAGCGTCCGATTCGACTCTCCACACCTTCCCGGTGTGCCATAGAGACACCGCAGCGGCCTGCCTTCGGGTCCGGGTCGCTGCTGCGTTTTCGATGTCTAGCGGAGGAGGTGAATCGAAATGACATCACATATCACAACCTCACATACAGAAAGGAACACGCACATGAAACGAGCCTTGCTGGCGGTCCTGACCGCCGTGCTGCTGCTCGCATTCGCCGGCACGGCGCTAGCCGCCGATCCGCAGACGTGGGACGAAGCCGATCCATACTTCGGTAGCTCCACGTGGAAGTACCGTGACATGGCCGACAGCTTCACCAAGTACGAGTCCGGGTACGACGCCTTCGATGGGGTGACCGGGCTGTACGAGGGGAACGTCCAGCAGCAAGTCATCACCGGCGAGTACCTCATCGCCAACCCGTTCGAGCGCGATATGGCCGTCACTTGGCCAGCGGGCACGTACAACAAGTCGATCAAGGTTACCGTCAAGAACGCTCCGATCGTCGACGGCACGCTTGAGATCGTACCGACCGTGGACTCGAGGGCGATCTACGACGACATCCGCAGCTCGCTCACGATCACATCGCAGACCGTGGACCTGAAAACCGGTTACATCACCGTGAACTTCAGCTACACGCTCAACGGCGACGTCACGTTCGGTCGTCGGCACCAGGTCATCTCCTGGGCTGCGAACTACACCTACGAGTACACGCCCGGCCCGCACGGGGACTATGACACCACCACGAACAACTGCAAGGTGTGTCACGCGGTCCACCGTGCCGGAGGCGCGTTCATGCTCATGCGTGTGGACAAGCCCGACGACGCGTGCAGCTACTGCCACGTAGGCGCCGGCCGCCACGCGCGCAAGTGGGCCTACACGAGCGACGCTGACGGATCGATCTACCCGGAGAACGGTCACACGATCGGCTCGGGCAAGGAGATCCCCAACAGCTCGGTATGGCAGTGGCAAGAAGAGGTCACCATGGGTGGCGGGTATGACTTCGACACCGGTGGCTACGAGTCCACGCTGACCGTCAACGTGCGCGCCTACGATCAGAAGCGCAACTCGATGTTCAAGATCTCGATCCGCGGTCAGCAGGGTGTCGACTACACGACACAGGACGGCGAGGATCTGGACATCACCACCAAGTACATGCGCATCTACCGCGGCGGCCCGCGCTACCTGTGGTGCATGACCTGCCACCAGCCGCACAACTCGCAGATGCTCGTGTGGTCCCCGCTCAACGCTCCCAAGGGCTACAAGCTGCTGCGCAACGCGCCTTCGGGCAGCATGCTCGACGAGGACGCGATGAGGGACGGCAGCACGGCAGGCCTCAACTACACCGACCCGCGCAACTACCCCGGCTGGACGAAGGGTGACACCGCGGCCCTCGAGAACCTCGGCTTTGCCAAGGTCCCCGACACCGAGCTCAGCAAGGCCACGACCGGTGTAGGCAAGACCATCTACACCGAGTGGAACGGTCCGACCGCCCCGATCGTGGCCCAGTCGATCTCGGTGTGGTGCGCCGATTGCCACAACCTCAACATCGGCTACAGCCCCGGTCGCGCGTACGGTGGCATCGACAAGGCGTTCGGTGGAAGCACCTACACGTCCGGTTCGCACCCCGACCGCACGCACCCCGCTCCGATGCAGATACGCGATACCGGCCGGAACCGCTACAACCAGAACTCCGGCGCGGACGTGGAAGCCTACGGCAGCCACTGTGTCTCGTGCCACCGCTCCGACATGCCGCTTCTCACCAACCGCCTCGGACCGGACGTGGTCCCGGGCGCCTTCGAGGACAACCCGAAGGCAGCGGCGGTCTATGCGCAGTACGGCGCGAACAACGGCGAGAGCTGCGCGCGGTGCCACATCGGGCCCAAGGAGTACGCGATCTACAAGAACGCAGGCGCGAGCGACTTCCCGCACAGTGGTCCGGGACCGAAGCTCCTGCCCAAGTACCTGCACATCTACAACGCGGACTACAGCGTGGTCGAGACCGGCACGCTTACCGTGGACAGCGAGGGCCAGATCGAGAACATCGACCTGTTCTGCCTGAGCTGCCATGCGAGCAACCGCTGGGTCGGCGCTGGTATGTGATCTGAGATCCGCCTGAACGATCACGCGGCCACGCAGCGTGTTGCTGCTGACAGCGTGAGGGAGGGGCCATGGCGGAGCCCGCTGTGGCCCCTCCCGGCTCAGGCCGGGAGGGGATGGGCTGTGGAGGACAAGATCCTGCCGCTGACGGGTGAGGAGTCGCCCGTCGCGGTCGACGCCGGGCTGCTTACGTTCGTGCCGGTCACTCCCACGAGCGCTGCGGTCCGTGCATGCCTCGTCCCCTATGACTTCGCCCTGTCGACACGCAACGGCGTCTCTACCGGCAGGGCCGGGGACTTCCTGGTGCGGGTCGCTGACGGTCCGTTCTACGTCTGCCCGAGGGATGCGTTCCTGGCGCACTATGCGGTGGGCGTCAGTGATCCTCCACCCATAGTCGCCGCTTCCGTGGCTCCCACCAGAGCGTCCGGCACCGTGGGCACTCTCCATGATTGAGTCCCTGGTCGGATATGTGTGGCGATTGTGAATGTGCTCGCACCGTGCTGGTGAGTCGATGCGGCCGGTGTTATCCTTCTTAACGTAACTTCCCCGTCTTATGCGGTTCTCGTCGCCCTGCTGCGATCCGAGTGCGGCCCACACGATTGGAGACACCATGCACCTCGGTTGGTCGGAACGGGTGGCCAAGGTCACTGCGAGTATCCTGCTCGTATCGGTGCTGCTAGCAGGTGTGGGCCTGGCATACGTGCTCACCCTGGACCGTGCACCGAGCACTCTGGTGGAGGCGGTGTATGCCGATGCACTGGCCAAGGTTGAAGCTGAGCCTGACGACTACGAGGCACGCATCGAGCTCGCAAAGGCTCTTGGCGCCGCCGGCCAATATCGCAAGGCAGTGACTCAGCTCGAGATCGCAGCCGAGCTCAGCCCGGAAGATCCCGAGCCGCACACGCTAATGGGCGTCATCTACCGGATGGCAGGTGACACCGACAAGGCGATAGCCGCGCACGAGAAGGCGGTGACGCTCCCCGACGGCATGGGCGACGTCTATCTCGAGTCCTACTACGAACTCGGTCAGCTGTACGTTGATGAGGGAGAGTACGACAAGGCCGTTGAGGCATTCGAACAGGCTCTCGTACAGGGACCCGAGTTGGTGTATGTGGCGGTCGCCCTCGCGGACGCGTACGAGAAGGCCGGCGACATCGAGGCCGCCTACGAGGAGTACGTGCGTATCCTGCCGACGGCGCCGGGCAATCCCGAGATCGAGTCCGCGTTCGCGAGGCTGCAGGACGCCCTAGGCGAGGCCGCGGAAGAGCCGGATGATGAGTAGGGCCCCACTGCTTCAAACGACCCGCAATCGACGTGCCGAGGAGTGGCGATGACTGATTCGAGCGAGCAAGCGGCGCAGCCGTACTCACCAGGTCCTGGCTCGGGTGATGCCAGGCGCTTCATGCTGCCTATCGTTCTGTTGGCGGTCATACTGGTGGCCCAGATCGTCTTGCTGTATTTGTTCACGAGGCCGCAGACACCGGTCGGGGCCGACACTCCCGACTGGCATGTCATGTCGATCTATGGCTTTGGTCCCGAGCGGCTCTGGGAGCCGACCGAGGTCGCGGTGGACTCCGAGCTCCGCCTGTACGTCGCCGATACCAACAACCACCGGATCCTGATCTTCGACCGGTCGGGTCGCTACGAAGGCATGCTCACCAATAAAGGCCAGGGCCCCGGGCAGTTCCAGTTCCCCTCGGACGTCGACATCGATCCGACCGGACGTATCTACGTGACGTCGACGCGTCAGAGCAAGATCGTGATATTCAGCCGCGATCTTGCTCCGGTCCACGAGATCGAGGTGCCCGACCCGCTGGCTCTGGCCATCAAGGGTGAGCGCCTCTACGTCACGACCGATCGGGAGATCATGATCGGGGACCTGGACGGCAACAAGATCGGTGGCTTCGGGACGCGGGGCAGGGGGGACGGCCAGATCGACCGTCCGAGCGGCATCGTCGTCGATGACGAAGGCATCATCTACATCTCCGATACGCTCAACTATCGTGTGTCCGCCTACACAGAGGACGGGACCCTCCTGTGGAACCAGGGAGATCCTCCGCCGGCTGGCGAGGAGGCGATGCAGTCCAAGGACCGGACGTACGGCCTGCCCGTCGGTCTTGCACTCGGCGAGGACGGCATGCTCTATCTCGTGGATGCGTTCAACGGCGAGATACACCAGCTGTCGCGCGATGACGGTGCACCGGCCGCGAAGTACGGGGAGTGGGGTAACCTCGACGGCCAGTTGTATTACCCGGCGGGCATAACGCACGCGTGGGGCAATGTCTTTGCGGTGGCGGACCGATTCAACAATCGCGTGCAACTCCTGCGGCTGGGCGATCCCGTCGGACCGTCGCTTCCGTACGACCTGCCGATCTGGCTCGCGCTCCTCCCGCTGCTGCTTCTGCCGCTTCTGCCGCTTCTCGCCAGGCGTCGCGCACTCGTTGCCGAGCATGCGTCGCTCGAGGTGGTCCTGGAGGCCCAGGCGACCCGACGGCTCACGCGTCGTTTCGGAGAGATCTTCGTTACGCCCGACACCTTCGCGAGGCTCGAACTGGACGAGCGCTCAGCTCCCATCATGAGGCGACTGAGGCCCGCACAGCCTGACGCTGCGCTGGTGGAAGCCGTCCGGCGCGACGCGCCGGGCCTATCGGAGGAGGGCGGCTGGTTGGCGGCTATAGCTGAAGGCATCAGGCGTCCCCGGGTTCTCACAGATGACGCCGCGCTCTCGGAGCTGCTCGAGGCGAGAGGCGTCACCACACTCGAATCGACCGATATCACAGGGGTGACGCCGGGTGCGGGAGGGAGTGGCGGGGAGGCTGACAAGGCTTGATGCCGGGATCGGCAGAGGATCCTTCGCTCTCGAGGCTCTCGGTGGCCGTCGAGCGGTCAAGACCGCACGTAAGAAGGCTCGTTGCGATCACCGCGGTGCTCGTGGCCGTCGTCCTTGCCTGGGAGTATCTGTCACCACGAATCGGTGAACGAGCGGGCGAGGACGCGGTCGACGGGCTGCTTGTATCCGAAGACCAGGTGCCCGTTGTCGGACCTTCTCCGGTGGCACTCCTCGACGTGATCCCGACGAATATCGACGGCTTCCGGGCAGTGTCGCGCCACTATGTTCCCGGCTCCGGCGAGATCGAGGCGGAGGCGACCTTCCAACCTACCGACGAGTTCTTCACGGACTCGGTTCCGCTGCAGGTGTATATGCGAGTGGCATATCACATCGACGACGGTGGTGCTACGCGCCACCTGGTCCGGCTCACGTCAGAGATGTACGGTAACGATCCCGGCACCCTCCCTCTCGGCGCGGCGTCAGCACTGCGTGGCCGCAGCGATGCAGGTGCGCAGTTCATCGGCTGGACTCAGGGCCCCTACTCGTTCGAAGTCGACGCGCGCTTCATGCGCATACGTCGCAAGGACGCGGCTCCTGAGATCGTGTTCGAAAAGGCCAGTCAGGCGGCAGTCGCGCTGGAGGCACGATCGCGCCAGATGCTCCCGAGAAGTTCGCAGTGATGGCCGGGACCTCCACGACATCGCGAGCGAACATGCGGCGGCGCGTGGTGCTCCTGGCCGGGGCGGGGTGGTTGCTGGCCGGGATAGCCCTGGTGGTCTTCAACGTGCTCGTGGTGGCGTCGGCCGTGCCTGCCACGTGCACCGCCTGTCACTCGGTCCAGGTCGCAACGGTCGGGGAATCCGTCCACGCTTCCGTTCCGTGCGCAGGTTGTCACCGTGGCCCCGGCTTCTCGCACCTGCTCGAGGACAAAGTGGCCTTCGTCGGCATGGTCGCGCGCTCCGGCCAGGTCTGGAGGAACGAGCCTGTGGCGGCCACCGTGGCTGACGACGCCTGTATCTCATGCCACGCTGCGGTCTTGGAGGCGACCGTCGCCGTGAGGGCGTTGCGTGTCCAGCATGCGACCATCGTCAGCGGGGGCGTGCGGTGCAGTGAGTGTCACGCTGATGTCTCGCATGGTGGATCGCTCGGTGGCGCCATCGAGATGCGGAAGTGCACGGTGTGTCATGACGGAGCGAGGGTCTCCGCACGTTGCAGCATCTGCCATATCGAAGGAGAGCGCCGTCCGGCGTCTACGCGAGATGCCCCGAACTCATGGCGGATCATGCACAGCAGCGTCTGGAGGGACACCCACGGAATGGGAGACCTGGCCGGGTGCGGCGTCTGTCATCCGCGCGGCGTCTGTGTCCGCTGCCACGGCGTCGAGCTCCCGCACGCAAGCGGTTATCTGCGCAGCCATGCCCGGGAGGCCAGGGACTCCCTCGACTCTTGCATGTCGTGTCACTCGGGCGAACGCTGCGCTGAATGTCATGACAGCACGGACACGTTCGCTCACGAAGACGGCTTCCTGGCCGCCCACGCCGAAGAAGTGGCCGCGTCGGGCGAGGACCCGTGCCTGCGCTGTCATGCACGCGTCGGGTGCGAGCGCTGTCACTCTCGCCACGTCCATCCCGGAGGGCGTAATCCGGATGGCACGTTCCGGCTGAGGGGTAGGTGAAGCGGCGTGTTCGAGGTTGACCTGGCCGAGAGAGCCCGACATCTTCTCTCGATAGTGAGGGATGCCCTGCAGGCACCCGGTGAGGATCCGGTCGTCACCGTCGTGGTTGTAGCGATATTCGCGCTCGTCGCCATGGTGCTCGCCGTCATCGCCATCATCGTCTATGTCGAACTGAGGCCTGCGACCTCCCGTCCCGCTGTGCAGGTCCTCAAGCGCCGCTCGCACGTGGCGCGCACGACCGCGCAAAGCGTTGGATGGACGCTCGTAGCGATAGGAGTCATCGTCGCCGCAGGCGTCGGTCTCCGCGTCGCGAACGCTCCCCCGACGTGCGCCCGCTGCCACACCGGGCCACCCGAGGCGCTCGAGAGGACGGTGCACGCATCGGTCGCGTGCGGCAAGTGCCACACGAGACCAGGTCTGACCGGAAGCATCGAGCGTCAGATCTCGTATGCCCGGGAGGTGGCGGTGCACATCGTAGGATTGCGACGAACCGAGACTCCGGACCCGGATGGCCTGCCCGCGGTGAGATCACCGAGCACGGCGTACCCCGGACCTTCATCATCATCTTGCCTGCGGTGTCACCGAAGTGTTCTCAGGGGGGTCGTTGTGTCGGCTGGCGTGCGCATGGAG
>JAHYJI010000039.1 GCA_019429145.1 Coriobacteriia bacterium
GAAGTCGTGTCCGAACTCGGTTCCAGGGTCGATCCGAGGGTCGATGTGGTCGAGGTGGATGGGCGTGTCGTCACTCCGGGCTCAGCCCCGGCGTACCTCGTACTCAACAAACCGGCCGGATACGTTACGACGATGAGCGACCCGCAGGGCCGTCCTACTGTTGCCGATCTCGTTCCACGCGAACCCGCCGGGCTCTTCCCGGTTGGCCGGCTTGACCGTGAGACGACGGGGCTACTCCTCTTCACGACGGACGGCGACCTCGCGCACCGTCTGCTGCACCCTCGCTACCACGTGGAGAAGGTCTACCACGCACGGGTGGAGGGCACGCCATCACCGGGCGATCTCAACACCCTGGCGGCCGGCGTCAAGCTCGAGGACGGCATGACCGCACCGGCCCGCGTCCGCCTGCTCGATCCCGGGCCGCCCGCCTCGGTCGAGATCGCGATACGGGAGGGGCGCAAGCGACAGGTGCGGCGCATGTTCCTGGCCGTCGAGCATCCGGTCATGTCGCTTCACCGGGAGTCCTTCGGGCCGATCCGCCTCGGCGATCTCGCAGCGGGTTCGCATCGTACGCTCGGGGCCGAAGAAGTTGCCGCTCTCATGCGCGTTAGCCGGGGCGATGTCTGATGGCGCTTGTGGTGATCACGGGAGCTGCTCGCAGCGGCAAGTCCGCCGCCGCTCAGCGAGTCGCGCAATCGCGGTCCCGGGTAGGGGCACGGGTCGTGGTAGCCGTCTTCGGACAAGCCGAAGGGGATCCTGAGTTCGCCGAACGCATCGAGCGCCACCGCAACGGGCGGCCCGAAGGGTTCCGCACGCTGGAGGCTAGTGACTCGCGTTCCTGGCGAGAGTCGGTGACCGACGATGACCTGCTGGTCGTCGAGTGCCTCGGCACCCTGGCCGGTCTCGTGATGAGAGAAGCCGGGACAGACGCGGACGAGGCGCATCTCGAGTCCTCACTCGATTCAGCTCTGGCCGACTTTGTCTCGTGGGTCGTGCATCGGCGCGGGGACACGATCGTCGTGACGAACGAGACCGGATGGGGGGTGGTTCCGGCCTTTGCGAGTGGGCGGGTCTTCCGGGACGCTCTCGGGAGAGCGAACGCCACCCTCGTCACCGTCGCCGATGCGTCCTATCTCGCTATGGGTGGACGCCTCCTGGACCTCGCAGCATTGCCGCGTGACGTGAAATGGCCCTCGGAGTGAAAGCCTGTGCCGACGTGAAACCGAACGAACGACTGCAGCACCTCATCGATTCCATACGCCCGACCGACCCTCTCGCCGAGGAGCGTGCATGGGAACGTCTGGACTCCCTTACAAAACCCCCTCGTAGCCTGGGCAGGCTCGAGGAGATCGCCGCCGCTCTCGCTCGGATCCAGGGCACCGACCACCCGTCCGTCGATCGCAGGGCGATCATCCTGATGGCGGGAGACCATGGGGTGGTTGCCGAGGGCGTGTCGCCGTATCCGCAGTCGGTGACGTGGCAGATGGTGGCGAACTTCGCAGCCGGCGGTGCAGCCATCAACCAGATAGCGTCGTCGGTGGGTGCCGACCTGCTCCTCTACGACCTGGGAGTAGTGGGGGATACCAGCGTTCTTGCCGGGGTCAACCAGGCAAAAGTTGTCGGGGGAACTGCGAACATGCGCCACGGACCGGCGCTCACCCGCGATCAGGCGGTTGAGGCCCTCCTCGCAGGTGCCCAAGCGGCCACCGAGGCCGCAGACGGCGGGGTCAGGCTCCTCGGAACGGGTGAGATGGGAATCGGGAACACCACCGCGGCAGCGGCCCTGACGGCTGCGTACACGAGGACGCCCGTGGAGCGGGTAGTGGGACCCGGGACCGGCCTCGACCACGCCGGCGTAGCTCACAAGATGGCCGTGGTCGGCGATGCGCTCTCGCGGAATGTCACGCATGACAGCGACGCTCTGGACGTACTCGCTGCGCTGGGCGGTGCGGAAATCGCCGGTCTTGCCGGGGTTATGCTCGGCGGAGCCGCACGGGGCGCCTGCGTGCTCGTGGACGGCTTCATATCAGGTGCAGCCGCGCTGGCAGCCGTCGCGCTCTGCCCGCCATGCCGTCACTACCTCCTTGCATCACACCGTTCCATGGAGCCGGGTCACACCGTACAGCTCGATCACCTTGGCATGATGCCAGTGCTCGACCTCGACCTGAGGCTCGGGGAGGGAACCGGGGCCGCGCTTGCCATGGCGCTCGTGGACGCAGCGTGTCGGATGCTCTCGGGTATGGCGACGTTTCAGGAGGCCGGAGTGAGCGGCTCGGAGTCCGCGTGAAGGACGTCTCGACATCGCGCCCGCTGCGGGACATCTCGCTGGCGGTGACGCTGCTCACAGCGATTCCGCTGCCTGCGCGCTGGCCTGCCGACGAGCGGCCGGACGTCGCGGGTTACTTCCCGCTGGCAGGTGCTCTGCTGGGCAGCCTCGGGTATGTGCTCCTCGTCGGCGCTTCGCGGATGGGCGTCCCGGGTGGCGCTCGCGCGAGCCTGGAGTCCGTGCTGCTTGCAGCGTTGCTGGTTACCGCGTGGGCTATGCTTACCCGCATGCTGCACTGGGACGCCCTGGCAGACGTCGCAGACGCCTACTGGGGAGCGCACGAGCCGTCCAGGCGCCTGGAGATCGCAAGCGATCCCTACGTCGGAGCGTTCGGTGTGGCCGGTATCGCGCTGGTCGCCCTCTTGCAGGTTGCAGCACTCTCGCTGCTCATCGCGAACAGCTCCCTTCCTGCCGTTGTAGTCGCAGTCGTGATGGCGCGCTACGCAGCGGTTTTCGGATCCTGGCTGGGCTCGCCCGCCAAGCAGACCGGCCTCGGGGCTGCGGTAGCCGGCCGACCCCATCTGGCTTCTGCCGCGGCCGCCGTACTCGTGCTCCTGGCGACGTTGACGCTGTCCTGGACTGCCGGGCCCGGCCCGTTTGCCGCCGCCACGGTCTGCCTACTCGTTGCGCTCGGTGTCCCGCACGTGCTCGCATCGCGTTTCGGAGGCATCACCGGAGACGTTCTCGGGGCGAGCATTCTGCTGACCGAGACCGCCGCACTGGTGATCCTCGCATGGGTCTGGTAGCACGATGGGCGACGCCGATGTCCTGATCGTGCGTCACCCCGAGACCCTCGCCAACGTCGAAGGTCGCTTCGTCGGCCGCGGTGAATCCCCCTACACCGAGCGTGGCAGGCGCCAGGTCGGTCTTCTGGCGGAGCGCATCGCAGCGTTTCGTCCTGAGGCCGTCTGGTCGAGCCCCCTCGCACGCGCACACGACGTGGCCGTTGCGGCAGCAGCCGCGTGCGGGGTCACGGTGACGGTCGACGACCGGCTGTCGGAGCTCGACTTCGGACGGGCCGAGGGGCTGACGTGGCCCGAGATCGAACGGGCGGGACTGGCCTTCGATTACGAGTCCGTCGACCGCCCTGTTGCGCCGGGAGGCGAGTCGAGAGCGCAGATCGAAGCGCGAGTCGCCGCCTTCACAGATGACCTGGTCGCCGCGGCGGGTCGGCATGCCGTCTGCACGCACGGCGGTGTCTTCAGGGCGATGGTGGTGCATCTGCTCGGGCTGCGCACGTCGGACATCTGGGCGTTTCACATACGTAACGGGGCGGTGGCGCACGTGAGCGTGACCGAAGGACACGGCATGATCGAGGAGTTCCGCGTCCACGGATGAGTTCGCGCTTGCCCGTGCGCTTCCGACCTGCGACAATCCTCGGCACACCCGCACCGGGAACGCAAGGAGTGCCAGAGGGCCGAGATGGACTGGGAAGCCGCCATACGAGCAGAGCTCGATCCCATGGTGCCCTACGCGCCCGGTCTGCGCGCGAGCGAGGTGCGCGAACGCTCGGGCCGGGACACCATACTGAAGCTTTCGAGTAACGAGCACGCCTGCGGACCTTTTCCTGGAGCGGTCGCCGCGATGGAAGCGGTGCTCACCCGGCTGAACCGCTACCCCGACGGTGCCGCCCGCGCACTCCGGCGAGCGCTCTGCGAACACCTCGACGTCGCTGACGAGACCCTCGTCATCGGCAACGGTTCGAACGAGATCATCCGTCTGCTCACCCAGGCCGTCGTGCGTCCGGGCGACGAGATCGTATTCGCCTGGCCGAGCTTCGTGGTCTACCCGATGGTCGCCCAGATGTTCGGGGCCACCGCCGTGAGGGTTCCGCTCACCGCCGACGAGACGCACGACCTTCCCGCGATCCTCGCTGCCATCACCGAGCGGACGCGCATCGTCTTTCTGTGCAATCCGAACAACCCCACCGGCACGATCTACCGCCGAGTGGATTTCGAGCAGTTCATGGCCGAGGTGCCGGATCACGTGATCGTCGTCGCCGACGAGGCGTACTTCGAGTTCGTCACCGCCGACGAGTATCCCGATGCGCTTGACTGCTTCGACGGCCAGCGGCCCCTCGCGGTCCTGAGGACCTTCTCGAAGATCTACTCTCTTGCAGGGGTGCGCATCGGATACGGCGTGATGCCTGCGCCGCTTGCGCGTGCCGTCGACAAGATCCGCGAGCCCTTCAACGTGAACATCGTGGCGCAGGTCGGCGCCTACTACTCGCTGGGTGATGAAGCCGAGGTCGAGCGTCGCAGGCGCGAGAACCAGGAGCAGAAGACCTACCTCTATTCGGCCTTCGACCGGCTCGGTATAGCGTACGTCCCGTCTGAGACCAACTTCGTCTACGTCAGGACCGAGCGGCCGGTCGAAGTCTTCGAAGCACTCCTCGGCGAAGGTGTCATCGTACGTGACTTCGGTACCGCACCTGCACTGCGGGTGGGCATCGGGACACCGGAGGACACCCGGGCGACGGTCGCGGCGTTCGAAGCGATCTGCACGCGGCTCGGAGGCGTCTAACGCCATCTCCGTTGCCGAGGGGGCGCGACTGGGTACGCACCGAGGCGAGGGAGTGAACAGCGATGCTTGTAGTGATGCGGGACCACGCGTCCCGAAGCGATATCAGTCATGTGGTCGAGGTCCTCGAGGGAGCAGGCGCGCAGGCACACCTGTCCCGGGGCGAGGTCAAGACCATCATCGGGGTCATCGGCGACCGCGAGACCATCTACAGCCTCGAACTCGAGGGGCTTCCCGGTGTCGAGAGCGTTGTCAGGGTGCTCAAGCCCTACAAACTCGTGAGCAGGGAGTTCCAGCCCGAGGACACAGTGGTCACACTTTCCCAGGGGGCGTCGATCGGCGGGGGCGCATTCGCCACGATCGCCGGGCCGTGCTCGGTTGAGTCTGCCGAACAGATGATCGAGGTCGCCCGGGCCGTCAGCACCTCGGGTGCGGCAATGCTGCGCGGTGGCGCGTACAAGCCGCGCACGAGTCCGTATGCGTTCCAGGGCCTCGGCGTCGAGGGGCTCAAGATGATGCGCGAGGCAGCCGACGAGTTCGGGTTGCCCGTGGTGACCGAGGTCCTCGACGTGCGGGATGCCGAAACTGTGGCCGAGTGGGCGGACGTGCTGCAGGTCGGAGCGCGAAACATGCAGAACTTCATGATGCTCGACGAGCTAGGCAAGATGGGCAAGCCCGTCCTGCTCAAGCGCGGGCTCTCCGCAACCATCGAGGAGGTGCTCTCGGCAGCCGAGTACGTGCTCAAGGGTGGCAACCGTGACCTCATCCTGTGCGAACGGGGCATCCGAACGTTCGAGACGTACACGCGCAACACCCTGGACCTCGCTGCGGTCGCCGCGCTGAAGTCGCTGACCCACCTCCCGGTAGTCGTCGACCCCTCGCACGCGACCGGAAGACGGGAACTTGTCGCTCCGATGGCGAGGGCCGCGGTGGTAGCCGGTGCGGATGGCATCATGGTCGAGGTGCATCCCGACCCGGAGCGCGCCCGCTGTGATGGGCCGCAATCGCTCGACGTGGAAGGATTCGAGTCCCTCATGAGAGGGCTCGCCCCCCTGATGGATCTTTGCGGCAAACACTCGGGGGTCGCCTGATGAGATTCAAGTCAGTCGCCATCGTCGGCGTCGGCCTCATCGGCGGCTCGTTCGCTGCCGCACTCAAGGAGCTTCCCGTTGCCCCGAGGGTGGTGGGGATCGACGTGGATCCGGTCGGGCTGGAGACGGCTCTCGCCCGCGGGCTGATCGATGCCGGATCGTTGGCCGGTGGCCTGGGTGCCCAGGAGTGGCTCGGGCCTCAGGGAGTCGATCTGGTCGTACTGGCAACCCCGGCTCACCATGTGGTCTCGTGGATCGAACGTCTGGCTATCCTCGGGTATCGGGGTGTCGTCACCGACGTCGCCTCGACGAAGGCAGGGGTGATCTCTGCTGCGGAGGTGTCGCTGACCGGTCGGGCAGCATTTGTTGGAGGACACCCGATGGCCGGGTCGGAACGCAGCGGCGTAGATGCGGCGAACGCCGATCTGTTCCGTGGCGCCTACTACGTCCTGACGCCGAGCCACTCGACCGATGTCGACGCGTACCGGCGCGTTCACGCGCTCGTCAGCGAGTTTGGCTGCCGCGTCGTGTCCGTGGACCCCGCGCAGCATGATGAGGTGGTCGCGATCGTCAGCCACGTGCCACACGTTGCGGCGAGTGCGCTCGTCGATCTTGCTGCCGATCACTCGGGCAAGGACGGCGAGCTTCTCCGCCTTGCCGCCGGTGGCTTCAAGGACACAACCCGTGTCGCTGCAGGAAGTCCCGATCTGTGGACCGGAATCTGCCTGGACAATGCGGATGCGGTTGCAGGCGGTGTCGAGGAACTGCGCGACGTGCTCGGCGAGTTCTGCGAGATGCTGCGCCTTCGGGATGCCGAGGGGCTGCGCGCGTGGCTCGCGCGGGCCGCCGAGGTTCGCCGGTCGCTGCCGGCCCAGTGGGTCCCCGCCACCACGCGCCTCACGGAGGTCGTGGTACCGGTGCTCGACCGCCCCGGTGTTGTCGCGGAGGTGACGATGGCGGCAAGCCGTGCGGGATGCAACATCGAGGCCATCGAGATCGACCACGTCTCCGAGGCGAGCGCACACCTCGTCATCGTCATGACGGACGAGGGAGACATCACCCGGTTCGTGGAGATGCTACGCTCGATCGGGTACGCGCCGGAGGTGCGCCCGCTCGAGAGCTGAGAAGGGACGACGGTTCATGCAGTACCTCTCAACCAGATCCGACAGGCCGCTTGCAGGAGAGATCGCAGTCCCCGGCGACAAGTCCCTCTCGCATCGGGCGGTACTCTTCGCCGCGATGGCCGAGGGGACGTCGCGCCTTGCGGCCGTTCTCGACAGCGAGGACGTTCGTGCCAGCATCGCAGCGGTCCGTGCGCTCGGTGCGAATGTGGACATCACCGCTGCCGGCGACAGGGGCCTCGAGCTCACGGTCACGGGCTGGGGCGCAGAGGGTCCGCGCACCCCGGACGTGCCTATCGACTGCGGCAACAGCGGGACGACCGCGCGCCTCCTCCTCGGGATCCTGGCCGGATGGGCCAGTGAGGTCACGCTCGTCGGAGATGAGTCGCTCTCGAAACGTCCGATGGGACGTGTGACGGATCCCCTCGCACGCATGGGGGCATCATTTGAGTCACCGACGGGCACACTTCCGGTAACACTCCGCGGTGGGGGACTGAAGGGTATCGACTACGTCACCCCTGTCGCCAGCGCGCAGGTCAAGAGCGCCATACTCCTGGCGGGAGTGCAGGCATCGGGCAGGACGACGGTCCGCGAGCCGGCCTCCTCGCGTGACCACACCGAGTTGCTGTTGCCTGCGTTCGGCGTGCCGGTCGGCCGCGATAGCGCCGCCCGCGCGGCGTGGGTCGACGGGCCGGCAACCGTGCGTGCATCCGACATCACCGTGCCAGGAGATCCGTCCTCGGCCGCGTTCATCGTCGTGGCGGGGTTACTCGTGCCCGGCAGTCGAATCACCGTCAGCGGTGTGGGGCTGAACCCGACGAGAATCGCGTATCTCGACGTGCTCGACAGGATGGGCGCTGACATACGGATCCAGCCAACAGAAGCTGCCGGCGCAGAGCCGACCGGAACGGTGCACGTCGGATACACCCCGGAATTGCGCGCGGTAGTGGTGCGCGCCGCGGAGGTCCCGGCGCTCGTGGATGAGATCCCGGTACTCGCGCTGCTGGCAACCCAGGCAGCAGGGGAGACCCGCTTCGAGGACGTGGGTGAGTTGCGCGTGAAGGAGTCGGACCGCCTTGCAGCGGTGATCGAGGCGCTGACTCTGCTCGGTGCCTCCGCTCGCGCCGAGGGCGACACCCTGGTGGTGCAGGGCCCATCCGAACTGCGCGGGACCGGACTCGATAGCCACGGCGACCACCGCCTGGCGATGACGTGGGCACTTGCCGGACTCGCAGCGGATGGCCCGGTGACGGTTTCCGGGTTCGAAGCGGTCGACGTGTCGTATCCCTCGTTTTCCGCCGATCTCGCGGCGCTGAGCGCCAACAGCTGACCGCCGGGCGCGTGCTATGATGCGGCGCGCACATCCACGACCGCCACCGAGAGGAGCCGGAGAATCTTGATAGTCGCCATCGACGGGCCCGCTGCCTCGGGGAAGTCGACCGTAGCCAAGGCGCTCGCACGCAAGATCGGCGCTCACTACCTCGATACCGGTGCGATGTACCGTGCCGTGGCGCTGGCCGCGCTGAAACGCGGCATATCTCTTGCCGACGAACACTCCATCGCACGGCTCGCTCACGAGCTGACCATCGAGTTCGTGCATGCCGCAGGCTCACCGATACCCACCGCCATCCTGCTCGACGGCCTGGACGTCACAGCGGCCATTCGCACCCCCTCGGTCGACGACGCGGTGAGTGCCGTTGCGCGCATGGGTGAGGTCCGGGCCGCCCTTGTCGAGCAGCAACGGCGTATCGCGGCCCAGGCCCCCTCCATCGTTCTCGAAGGCCGCGACATAGGAACGGTCGTCTTTCCCGATGCGGAGGTCAAGGTGTTCCTGACGGCATCTCCCGCCGAGCGGGCACGTCGGCGACACGCCGAGATGACCGGACGCGGACACGCTGTCGATGAGGGGGAGGTTCTCGATGGACTGCGGCGCAGAGACAACGCCGACTCGACGCGCGAGGCCGCGCCCCTGGTGGCAGCGGACGATGCGATACTCCTGGACACGACCGGCCTGACCATCGACCAGGTGGTGGATTCGGTAGCTGCTCTGGTGGAGCGGGTAACGACGTGAGCATGAGACTCGCACGCACACTCAGGGCGACGCTTGCACACCTACTGCTCGCCGCGTACCGCACCCGGTCCACAGGTGCGCACAACGTCCCGCCCGGTGGAGCGATCCTGGCAGGCAACCACGTGTCCTACCTCGATCCGATACTCCTGTGGTGCGCCGCGCCGCGCCCCGTTCACTTCATGGCCAAGGTGGAGCTGTGGGACTCGCGCTTCATCGGAGCGGCGCTCGACCGCTTGTGGGCGTTTCCGGTGAATCGGGGGGCACCTGATCGTGCTGCCGTGACCACGGCTACCGAGCTTCTCTCCTCGGGCATGCTCGTCGGCATCTTTCCCGAGGGCACCCGGCACCATGTCGAGGATTCGGAAGCACTCGGCAAGGCGAATGCAGGCGCGGCATTCCTCGCCATGCGGGCCGGCGTCCCGGTTGTTCCTGTTGGGATCCACGGTACGGCCGAGGCGCTGCCGAGGGGCGCTCGCATTCCCCGTTTCCCCCGCGTCGCGATACGCTATGGTGAGCCCGTGCGTCCCGAGGAGTTCACGGAGGGCGGGCGCAAGGAGCGTGTCGAGGCGATGACCGCCGAGATCATGCGACGGATCGCGCGAGCGATGGAGCTGGCGAAAGAGGCGTAGAGATGCAGGTACGGGTCGCCCGTCACGCGGGCGTGTGTTACGGAGTGGAGCGGGCTCTCGAGCTCGCGGAGGAGGCTGCAGGCAGTGGCAGCACCGTCCGTACCCTCGGCCCGCTCATCCACAACCCCCAAGCGGTGGCAGCCCTCAAGGAGCGCGGTGTCGAGGTGGCCGTGTGCCTCGAGGAGGTTGCAGGCGGGACGCTCGTCATACGCTCCCACGGTGTGGACCCTGCGATCATCGAGTCGGCTCGCGAGAAGGGCCTCGACGTCGTGGATGCGACGTGCCCGTTCGTGAGCAAGGCGCACGACGCCGCGCGCGAGCTGAAGGCCGATGGCTACCTGGTGGTGATCGTCGGCGAGGCAGACCATCCCGAGGTCGAGGGGATCAGCGCGCACGCGGGTGGAGATGCGATGATCGTCCAGACCCCCGACGAACTGCCCGAGCGCTTCTCGAACCGGCGCATCGGCATAGTCGTGCAGACCACGCAATCCGCAGACCGCCTCGCCGCAGTGGTGCAGGCGGTTCTCCCGCGCGTCGCCGAGCTGCGGGTGTTCAACACCATCTGCTCCGCTACTGCTAAGAGGCAGCTTTCGGCCGAGGAGCTTGCCCGCGAGGTCGACGTGATGGTGGTCGTCGGAGGTCACAACTCGGGCAACACCAACCGTCTTGCGGAGATCTGCCTGCGTGCGAACCCGCGTACCTACCACGTCGAGACCTCTGACGAGCTCGATGCCGGCTGGTTCTCAGGTGCGCAGGTGGTCGGGGTGACGGCTGGCGCATCGACCCCCGATGCGCAGATGGCGGGTGTGGTCGCCGCCATCGAGTCACTCGGCTGAAGATGCCCGGCATACCTACATACGGCAGCGGGTCGATCGAATCTGGCGCCGGCTCGAGGATCGAGGACGTGGAACCTGGCACTCCGGCGGCGCGTGCGGGGCTCTCTCCCGGTCTCACCGTCCTCCGCGCCAACGGGCGACTCTTGAGGGATGTCATCGATTGGCGGTGGGAGAGCGACGGAGCGTCGGTCGACCTCGAGGTCTCCGACGGCGAGGGGACGCACGATGTCCGCTTGGAGCGCAACCCGGGCGAGGCGTGGGGGTTCACGTTTGCCGGGGTGCTCTTCGACGGCGTTCGTACGTGCCGCAACTCCTGCACCTTCTGCTTCATGACCCAGCTACCGCGCGGATTGCGGCGCGCCCTCTACGTGCGCGACGACGACTACCGCCTCTCGTTCCTTCAAGGCAACTTCGTCACGTTGACGAACGTGGACCCCGTCGACGTGGACCGCATCGTGGAGCAACATCTCTCACCGCTCTACGTGTCGCTGCATGCGGTGACGCCGGAGGTGCGTGCGGCGCTCGTATGCGCGCGCGAGGACCGTGCACTGGACGTGATCGATGAACTGCTCTCCGAGGGCATCGAGTTGCACGTGCAGATCGTGCTCGTCCCGGGCGTGAACGACGGCGAGGAACTCCAGAACTCGCTGAGGTGGCTCGCGGCACGTGACGGCGTTCGGTCGGTCGGTATCGTCCCCCTCGGGTTCACGCGCCATCAGGAGCGATTCACGAGTTCGTACGGGGATGCTTCCGCAGCCCGGGCAGTGCTCGACGAGCTCGAGCCGTGGCAGGTCGCATTCCGGCAGCGCGACGGAATCAGCTGGGTCCACGCAGCAGACGAGTTCTACCTCAACGCCGGGCGGCCAGTGCCACCGTCGGAGCACTACGACGGTTTTCCCCAGTACGAGAACGGCATCGGGCTGCTCCGAGACTTCGCCGACGAGTTCGTCGGCGAGCTCCGCGACCGGGCGTCCGCGCCAGCCGCAGGACCCGTGAACGACATCCGCTCCACGGTGGTCACGGGCACGCTCTTCGCGCCTGCCCTGCGCACACTTCTGCACGCACAGGGACTGGATCGAAGCGTTGACGTGCTGCCGGTCGAGAACCGGTTCTTCGGTGGCAACGTCTCGGTCGCAGGGCTGCTCACGGGCGAGGACGTCATGCACGCGCTGGCTGCCCACGCGGGCGACGCGAGATTCATCATCCCCCGGATCATCTTCAACGATGATGGCCTGACCCTCGACGACGTTTCCGAAACAGGGATACGCGCCTCCTGCTCTGCGCCTGTCGACTTCGTCGACCCCAGCGCGCGTGCCCTGCTCTCTGCTATCCTCTAACGCTGCAGGACGGCACGCTCCGTGTGCCGGTCTCCCTTCCGTAGGAGCATGGATGTCACTCCCTATCGTCGCCGTGGTCGGCCGTCCGAATGTCGGCAAGTCCACCCTCGTCAACCGTATCGCTCAGACAGCGGACGCCATCGTCCACGAGGCACGCGGGGTCACTCGCGACCGCAGCTACCACCGTGCGGAGTGGAACGGCCGGGAGTTCATGCTGATCGACACCGGCGGCATCGAGACAGCCAAGGACGACCCCTTCGCCGAGTCGATCACCGCACAAGCGCTGGTGGCGACCGAGGAGGCCGACGTCGTCATCGTGCTAGTAGACGGGACGACCGGAGTCACCGCCGGTGACGAGGAGGTCGCGCGCAAGCTGAAGCGGGCGCGCGTCCCGGTCTTTCTCGCCGTCAACAAGATGGACACTCCCGGGCGCGACGACGGGGTGCACGAGTTCTGGGCCCTCGGCCTCGGCGACCCGTGGCCGGTCTCGGCGACTCACGGCCATGGCACGGGCGATCTGCTCGACGAGATCGTCGAGTCTCTGCCCGAACCGCGCCCGGTCGTGGAGTCCGATGCCATCGACATCGCCATCATCGGCAAGCCGAACGCGGGTAAGTCATCGCTGCTCAACCGGCTGACCGGGACGGAGCGGGCGATCGTCAGCGAGGTCGCCGGGACGACGAGAGACGCCCTGGATGTCGCCGTGGAACGGGACGGACGCACGTATCGCTTCATCGACACAGCGGGAATCAGGCGCAAGGCGAAGATCGACGCAGACGTCGAGTACTACGGGTTCGTCCGCGCGATGCGCGCGATCGACAATGCCGAGGTAGCACTCCTCGTCATCGACTCGACACTTGGAGTGACCGATCAGGACCAGCGTGTGGCCCGATTCGCCGAGGAGCGCGGATGCGGGCTCATCATCCTGCTGAACAAGTGGGACCTTATCGACGATGCGGAGCAGCGCGAAGAGCTCTCGTACCAGATCGAAGAACGCCTCGGTTTCGTTTCGTACGCCCCGGTGATTCGCATCAGCGCGCTGACCGGCGCCAAGGTCCACCGGATCTACAAGTCGCTCGACACCGTCTGGCGCAACTACACCCAGGAGATCACCACGAGTGCCCTCAACCGGATGCTGACGGAGATGCGGGACTTCGGTCATACGGTCAGCAAGGGGGCCCGCACGCTTCGGGTGCACTACGTGACTCAAACGCGCACAAAGCCCCCCGGTTTCACTTTCTTCGCAAACCACCCGACGCTCGCCGACGACAACTTCAAGCGCTACGTGGAGAACCGCATGCGTGAGGCATTCGACTTCACCGGCACACCGATCATGCTGAAGTTCAGACAGAAGGACTGAGTATGGAGACCGCGTTGCGGATCGCCGTGGTCATGATCATCTCGTACTTCATCGGAGCGATTCCCTTTTCTGTGATCGTCGGCCGCACTTTCTACAAGGTCGACGTGCGCGAGCACGGATCGGGTAACGCCGGCGCCACCAACGTCATGCGAGTCATGGGCTGGCAGGCGGGTGTGGCCGTCCTACTCCTCGATGCACTGAAGGGGGTCGCAGCGGTACTGTTCGCGATGTGGGTGCACCCGTCACACCTCGGCAGCACGGCGTACGACTGGGTGCTGATCGGCGCATCGTTCGCGGCGGTACTCGGGCACTCCTACTCGCCGTATCTTCGCTTCGCCGGTGGTAAGGGCGTCGCAACCGCCGCGGGAGCCCTTCTCGTCGTGATGCCTGCCGCCTGGCCGATCCTGTTCGTGGCGTTCGCGGCGGTGGTGGCGATCGGGCGCATGGTCAGCCTCGGGTCGGTCGTGATCGCCGCACTCTTTCCCGTTCTGGTACTTCTCTTCTACACGGATCGCCCCGCGCTGATCACATTCTCTTTCGTGGCCGCGAGTCTCATTCTGTGGCGTCACCGCTCCAACATCGCACGCATAGCCCGCGGAGAAGAGGCTAAGATAAGCTGGAGTCGTGACCGTTCCGCTGAGCACAAGGAGGATGCACGTTGAGGAGCGTAACGGTGATCGGCGCCGGGTCGTGGGGAACAGCGGTCGCGAGCGTTCTCGGCGGCAAGGGGATAGCGACCGTTCTCTGGGCGCGCAGCCCCGAGGTTGCCGAGGGCATCTCGGCCGAGAGTCGCAACCCTCGCTACCTGACCGATGTCACGCTACCGTCACAGGTGTCTGCCACCACGGATCTGGAAGAAGCGGTTCGAGGCGCGGATGTTATCGTCCTGGCCACACCATCGCAGGCCGTCCGGGCCGCAGCCGAGTCTCTCAGACCCTTCTGGGACGGTGAGGCGCCCGTCGTCAGTCTGGCGAAGGGATTGGAGCGCGGCTCGCTTCTGCGGATGACCGAGGTGCTTGCCGAGGTTCTCGGAACGCACTCGCGGCTTGCAGCTCTCTCGGGCCCCAACCACGCCGAGGAGGTGTCGCGGGCCATCCCAACGGCAACGGTGATCGCTGCCTACGACGAGGGCGTGGGAGTCGCGTTGCGGGAACTGTTCAGAACGCCGGCGTTTCGCCCCTATACCAACAGCGACGTCGTCGGCGTCGAACTCGCGGCGGCATCCAAGAACGTCATCGCCGTGGCGGCCGGCATGTCCGACGGCCTGGGATTCGGCGACAACACAAAGGCGTCTCTCATGACACGCGGGCTGGCAGAGATGTCCCGGCTGGGACGCCGTGAGGGGGCGAACCCCCTCACCTATATGGGGCTTGCGGGCATGGGCGATCTTATCGCGACGTGTACCTCGCGCCACAGCCGCAACCGCGCTCTCGGTGAGTGCATCGCCCGGGGCGGCAGCGTGGAGCAGTACGAGACGGAGACCCACATGGTCGCCGAGGGTGCAGTGTCGTGCCTGACTGTCGACGAGCTCGGCGCGCGCGACGGTCTCGAGATGCCCATCACGCACCAGGTGCGAGTGGTCGTTTACGAAGGCGCCCCCGCAGGTGATGGCGTGGAGGCACTCATGGGACGGGAGTCGACCGATGAGTTCCACGGGATGGATCTGGCCGACCAGTAGGGAGCTCACTTCATGTCCGAACGCGTGCTCATAGCTCCATCGATCCTTTCGGCGGACTTCACCGACCTCGGGAACGCGGTCCGTCTGATCCAGGACGGCGGTGCGGACTTCGTCCACGTCGATGTCATGGACGGGCATTTCGTCCCCAACCTCACTATCGGTCCGCCGGTGGTCAAGGCGCTCAAACGCGTCGCAGAGATCCCGCTCGACGTTCACCTGATGATCGACAATGCCGAGGACACCGTAGGGTGGTACCTCGAGGCCGGCGCCGACTGGGTGACCGTCCATGCCGAGGCCTGCAACCACCTGCACCGGGTGGTCCAGACCATCCGGGGTGCCGGTGCGCGTGCGGGCGTCAGCCTCAATCCCGGGACACCCGTCGAGATGATCCGCGACGTCATCGGTGACCTCGACATGGTGCTCGTCATGAGCGTCAATCCCGGCTTCGGTGGCCAGTCCTTCATCCCGCGTTCGGTCGATCGAGTTCGCCGCCTCGCTGCCATCTGTGCCGAGGAGGGCGTCTCTCCGTTGATCCAGGTGGACGGCGGCATCGATCCCGTAACGGCTCCACTGGTGACTGCGGCGGGCGCCAGGTGCCTCGTCGCGGGCAGTGCGGTCTTCTGTCAAGATGACCCGGTTGCTTCCATGAACGCCATCAGAGCGGCAGCAGAGAAGGTCTTGTAGTACACTAGCAGCGTCTTTCTTCAGGGCGGGGTGAAAGTCCCCACCGGCGGTGATAGCCCGCGAGCCCCCACCAGGGCTGACCCGGAGGATTCCCGGGGCCGACAGTGAGAGTCTGGATGGGAGAAGGAAGGACCGCGCACCAGCATGCGTCTGTTCACCGACGATTCCTCATCGATCACCGACCCGTTCCTCAAGCGCGCCTGGATACTTGCGCGCAACGGACTTGGGACGACCTCTCCGAACCCGATGGTCGGCTGCGTCCTGGTGCAGGGCACGGAGATCGTGGGGGAGGGGTGGCACTCACATGCCGGCGGCCCTCACGCCGAGGTCGTCGCGCTGCGTGAGGCCGGCTCGGCGGCCGCGGGTGCGACGGTCTACGTAACGCTCGAGCCCTGCGCTCACCACGGCCGGACGCCACCGTGCGCCGATGCGCTCGTGG
>JAHYJI010000040.1 GCA_019429145.1 Coriobacteriia bacterium
CGCCGACGCTACGGCCGGCCTCGGCGGCCGAGGTGAACATCACCGGGCGCAGCGTCGGATGCGCGGCGAGAAGCCGCGTGAGCTCGGCTCCCGCATACCCCGGCGCTCCTACGATCGCAACGTCGATCACGACACACCTCTCCCGACGGACACGTAGGCAGAGGATAGCGGCATAATCGCATACGCGTCAACCCTGATGCGCTATTTTCTCATGTAATTGATACTGTATGCGTCTTGCGTGCATTGAGGCAATCTTTGCATGCACTATGAGCGCAGTTCGGCTCCCACGGCACCACACACCTTGCGCAGCAGCTTCTCGTGCACGGGACGGACCTCGTCGTCGGAGAGCGTGCGATCGGGTGCCCGGTACGAGAGGGCCCACGCGAGCGACTTGCGCCCCTCCGCAACGCCCTTGCCGCGGTAGACGTCGAACAGACGCACCGAATCGAGCAGGGGGCCGCCCGCCTTGCGCATCGCGTGCTCCACGCGCTCGGCGCTCACCTTCTCGTCGACCAGCAGCGCCACGTCGAGCGTGACCGCGGGGTATCGCGGAACCTCGGTGTAGGTGCGCACGGGGCGAGCGGTCGCGATCAGCACACCGGCGTCCAGCTCGAAGGCGACGATGGGCGCCTCGGCCTCGAAGGCGTCAGCGACCGATGGATGCACCTCGCCGAGCCATCCGGCGACCTTGCCCTCGAGCAGCACCTCGGCACTGCGGCCGGGCTGCAGCCACGGCAGGTCGGCGGGACGTACCTGGAAGTGGCGGGGGGAGAGCTCGTCGACGAGCGCCTCGATCACGCCTTTGCCATCGAAGAAGTCGAGCGCGTGATCGTCGCCGGTCCAGCCCGGTCGCGACCACGATCCGGCCATAACGCCTCCGACGGCGGTGTGCTCGCGCGGAAGCTTGCGGCCCTCGCTGGTCGAGAAGACCGAGCCGATCTCGTAGAGGTGCACGTCGGGCACGCCACGGCGCTGGTTGTAGGAGACCGAGCGCAGCAGGCCCGGCAGGAGCGAGATGCGCATGACCGCCTGCTCCTCGGACATCGGGTTGACCAACTCCACGAGTGTCTCGCCCTCGCCGAGCGGCATCCGGATGCGCTCGTGATCGCCGGGGTCGACAAAAGAGTAGGTCATCGTCTCGTTCAGACCGGCTGCGCGCATGGCGCCATCGATGCGGCGCATCCAGCGCTGGCGCGACGTGAGACGACCGACCCGCCCGCGGCCGCCGGGAAGCGTGACGGGCACCCGCTCCATGCCCCAGACGCGCACGACCTCCTCGATCAGGTCGATCTCGCGCTCGAGGTCGGGTCGGAAAGTCGGGACACTCACCCGCAGCAGGCCCTCACCGACGGGCTCGACTCCGAGTCCGAGTGCCGTAAGGATGCCGGCAGCCTCCCCGGCGGGTATCCCGGTGCCGAGCACGGCGTTCATGCGGCCGATGCGCAGCTCGAGCACGCCCGGGATGGCCGGTACCGGGTAGACGTCGACGACGCCCGGCGCGACGGTGCCGCCGGCCACCTCGGCCATGAGCGCGGCGGCCCGGTCGGCGGCGCGGACGCATCCCTCGGCATCCACGCCGCGCTCGAACCGGGTCGATGCCTCGGAGATCAGCCCGAGCGAGCGGCTGGTGAGACTGGTGGAGGTCGGCTCGAAACAGGCCGATTCGAGCAGGATGTCGACCGTGGTATCGGAGACCTCGGTGTTCTCGCCTCCCATGACGCCGGCAAGCGCGATGGCGCCGCTGTCGTCTGCGATGACGAGCATGTTCGGGTCGAGCACGCGCTCCTGGCCGTCGAGCGTGGTCAGGCGCTCCCCCGCCCCGGCGCGGCGCACCGTGACAGCGGCCTTGCCGTCGCGCAGGGCGAGCGTGGCCGCATCGAACGCGTGCAGGGGCTGACCGAGCTCGAACATCACCAGGTTGGTGATGTCGACGATGTTGTTGACCGGGCGGGCACCTGCGGCCGTCACGCGCTCGGCAAGCCACTCGGGCGAGGGGCCGATGCTCACGCCGCGGACCAGGCGCGCGGTGTAGCGGGAGCACAGGTCCGGGTCGGCGATCTCGACGCTGAGCGCGTCGCGCACGGGCACACCGCTCTCCTCGGGAACCGACACCGGAGCCGTGGCGTGCTTACCCGTGATCGCCGCGACCTCGCGGGCCACACCGACCATCGAGAGGCAGTCGGGGCGGTTGGGGGTGACCTCGAGCTCGACGACGGTGTCGGCCTGACCGAGGTACTCCGCAAACGCCATCCCTACCGGAGCGTCGGGCGGCAGCACGAGCAGGCCGCTCGCGTCCCCGCCGAGCCCGAGCTCGGGCGAGGAGCACATCATGCCCTCGCTGACCACGCCGCGAAGCTTGGTCTTCTTGATGGTGAAGTCGCCGGGCAGCGTGGCGCCGACGCAGGCGACCGGCACGCGGTCCCCCGCCTCGAAGTTGGTCGCGCCGCACACGATGCGCAGCGGCTCGTCTCCGCCCACGTCCACCGAGCAGTACGAGAGCTTGTCGGCATCCGGGTGCGGCTCCTTGGTGAGCACCGAGCCCACGATCACGCCGTCGAGCCCCTCACCCACCGCGCGCACCGCCTCGACCGCAGTGCCGGTCATGTCGAGCCGGTCGACGAGCTCCTCGACGGTCAGGTCGACGTCCACCAGTTCCTTGAGCCATTTCATCGAGACGTGCATCTCGGCATTCGTCCTTTCGTATCAGGTACGGGAGAACATGCGGATCGCGTGCGGACTAGAACTGCCTCAGGAAGCGCATGTCTCCCTCGACGAGCATGCGGAGGTCGGGTATGTCGTAGCGAAGCGCCGCGATGCGCTCGACGCCCATCCCGAAGGCGAACCCGGTGTAGACCTCCGGGTCGATATCGACGTACCCGAAGACGTTGGGGTCGACCATCCCGCAGCCGAGGATCTCCTGCCAGCCGGTGTACTTGCAGAACCGGCAGCCGGAGCCCGCGCAGATCCCGCAGGACACGTCGACCTCGGCGCTGGGCTCGGTGAACGGGAAGAAGTGCGGGCGGAAGCGTGTCTTGCGATCCTTGCCGAAGAGCTCCTTGCAGACGTAGTCGAGGGTTCCCTTGAGGTCGCCGAAGGTGATGCCCTCGTCGACCACGAGGCCCTCGATCTGGTGGAACTGCGGCAGGTGGCTCGGGTCGGCGATGTCGCGGCGGTACACGCGGCCGGGCGCGAGCACGTAGACCGGCGGCTTCTGCTGCTCTAACACGCGCACCTGCACGGGACTCGTGTGCGTGCGCAGGAGCACGTCGGTGATCGGGCCGCTGGCGCCACCCTCGGACAGGTCGCGAACGTAGAAGGTGTCCGTGGCCGAGCGTGCCGGATGGGTCGGCGGGTGGTTGAGCGCGGTGAAGTTGTAGTAGTCCAGCTCGGCCTCGGGCCCCTCGGCGATGGCGTAGCCCAGGCCGGTGAAGATGTCGACCACCTCGGCGGTGATCTGGTTGATGAGGTGGGCGCGGCCGGGCAGGCGTTTGCGGCCGGGCAGGGTCACGTCGACCGCGTCAGCGGCCACGCGTGCCGAGAGTGCTGCTTCCGCAAGCAGCGCCTTGCGCTCCTCGAGCGCCTGCTCGAGCGCGGCGCGGACCTCGTTGGACACCTTGCCCACGGCCGGCCGTTCCTCGGCTGACAACGCACCAAGGCCCCTCAGGACGCCGGTGAGCGATCCTTTCTTGCCGAGAACGTCGACCCGCACCGCATCAAGCGCGGCAAGATCGGCCGCCTGCGATATGCGCTCCAGCGCGGAGTCGCGCAACGATTCCAGTTCGGTGATGATGCTCATCTGTGCCTCTCTCGAACGGTGCCTCGTGCAATCGTACGCCAACAGAAACGGGAGCCGACCACGTCTTCGGGTTTGGACCCGAGGACGGGAGTCAGCTCCCGCGGTACCACCTCGATTGGCCTGCGTCCGCAGACCCTCTCTGTGCCCGGCCCGTGTCGGTCCGGTGCATCGCGGCCTTGCTGCCACGCTGTCCCGCTATCGGGGGATCCGGCTTCCCTACCGGAGCGCATCGCTGCACTCGTTCAGGTCGCGGCTCCGGAGCGAACCGCCGGCGCCTCTCCACCGGGACCTTCCAGTCTGAACGGGTCCCTTTCCTGGTGGTGGAGCCCGGTGCGCCGGCTCCTCTCCATCATCGCCTCATCGTCTGCGATTGGTTGAGAAGTGTAGCACACCACACCTGCTCAGCGGTTCACCAGCCGTCCTGTCGGGACGGTCAGCATCACGGGGCCCCGCACCCGATCTCGTGGCACCTCCTCGCGATCCGCGGTCTCGTTCGCATCGCCCTTGCTGCGAACCTCGCCGTGCAGGCCGACGGTCACCGCGCGGTGCACCACCAGCCCCGCGCCCTCCCGCTCGAAGACGACCATCTGCCCGGGTCTGACGTCGGCGCTCCGCCGGTAGACACACACGTCTCCCCCCTTGAGCGACGGCTCCATCGAGCCCCCGGTCACCACCACGATGCCGTGCGTCACACACGCGATGAAGAGGGCGGCGACCGGGAGGGCGAGCGACCTGAGCGTCATAGCGCTTGGGCCGCATCCACGTAGAGCGTGATCTTGACGTAGTCCCCCACCAGCGTATTGGGGGCCTCGACGGGGATAGTGACTGCGAACTCCAGCTCCGCACTTTCCCCGGCCGCTAGGCGCACCGGTGCGGTCTGCATTCCTGCGAGCGCGCCCTCGTAGACAGGCTGCCCTGTGGTGCTCACGGAGCACGTAAGAGCGTTGTAGAACTCGGTGATCCCTGCGCGCTTGGCCTCGGTCACGCTCACATCCACCGGCAACGAGCCGGTGTTGGTCACCGTCAGCACCCGGCTCGTGGGCGTGCCTGGCGCCAGGTTCTCCATCGAGATCGCCCCGCTGTCCGGCGCGGCCGTCACCGCGACCGTGCCCGCACTGATGATGTTCTCCGGCACCGAGGTCTGCGCCGTGAAGTACGCCCCCGCGAACCCCACGCTGCCTGCGATCGCCATCACGCAGGCCCACACAATCGCTTTCTTCATCGTGACTCCCCTCTCCGGCTGGCCGAGGGGAAGCCGGTGGCTGTTGGCGCGGTGCCGGGGATCGAACCCCGGCCCGCACACGCACCGTAGCCGAGAGGTGTGAGTCATCCCTTTCCGTTATGTGACCACCTGGCACCGATGCACCGGCGGTGCCGGACAACGAAGAACGCCGCCCGGAGGCGGCGTTCGTGAGACGCGTTGTCGCAGTTCTCGGCCGAAGCTACGCCGAGACCTTCTCCTTGGAGACCTCAACGAGCTTGGCGAAGGAAGCCGGATCGTTGATGGCCATGTCGGAGAGCACCTTGCGGTCCAGCTCGATACCGGCCTTTTTCAGACCGTTCATGAACGTCGAGTAGGACATGCCGCTCAGGCGCGCACCAGCGTTGATGCGGGTGATCCAGAGGCGGCGAATCTCACGCTTCTTGTTGCGGCGGTCGCGGTAGGTGTACTGCAGCGAGTGCTGCACCTGCTCCTTGGCCGCACGGTAGCTGCGGCTCTTGTTGCCGTAGTACCCCTTGGCCTTGGTCAGCATCGTCCGGCGCTTCTTCTTGGCGGCAACCGCCCGTTTAACTCGAGGCATAGCGAATCACTCCCTACTGGTTAGAAGCGTCGGACCTAGCCGATGCCGAGGTTCTTCTTGATGACGTTCTCATCGGCCTTGTGGACCAACGAATCCTTGCGGAAGGCCCGCTTGCGCTTGGGGCTCTTCTTCTCGAGGATGTGGCTCTTAAACGCGTTGCCGCGCTTGATCTTGCCGCTTCCCGTGAGCTTGAACCGCTTGGCGGTTCCCTTGTGCGTCTTCTGCTTTGGCATGGATGCTGACTCCTTACTCGGCCGGTGTCGCTTCGGCGGCCGCTTCCGCGTCCTTGGGGTCCTTCTTGATCGGCTGTATCAACATGTGCATGTTGCGGCCCTCGAGCTTGGGCTGGTTCTCGATGGTAGCCAGCTCGCGCACGTCCTCGGCAAGCCGCTCGAGGATCGCAAGCCCGCGCTCGGCGTGTACCATCTCCCGGCCGCGAAACATGATCGTGACCTTGACCTTGGCACCGGCCTCGAGGAAGCGGACCACGTGCTTCTTCTTGGTCTCGTAGTCGTGAGTATCGATCTTGGGCCGGAACTTGATCTCTTTGATCTGCACCGTGGCCTGGTGCTTGCGCGCCTTCTTGGCCTTGATGTCCTCTTCGTACTTGAACTTGCCGTAGTCCATGATCCGGCACACCGGCGGGTCACCGTTGGGCGCCACCTCGACAAGATCGAGGTTCTGGTCGTCGGCGATCCGCTGGGCGTCGGGCGTCTCGAAGATCCCGAGCTGGGACCCGTCTACGCCGATCAGACGTACGCGCGGCGCACGAATCTTCTCGTTGATCCTCGGTTCGACTGCGCTGATGGGCAGTTCACCTCCATGTCTCGCGATCCGTTCCGCCCCGGATCGCATTCCTACACAAACAGAACGTCCCGCGGCCTGTGTGCAGCCTACGGGACGGAATACCTGCCGAGGAGACACGGGCGCAAAGCCCGCACTCGGCGGTTTACTCTCGACCAGACAGCTGCCATGTGGCGCCGCAAGGTGGGGACCTCAAACGACCCCGAGGGGCGGGGTCCCGCTTACATGAGCGATATGCGGTTGGCTAACGGAGTATAGCGAGCCGGTCGCGGGGTGTCCATAGAGATGCGTGCGGCGTCGACCCCTAGCCTTCGGCCGCCCGCAGCTCGGCCACCGCTGTCGTGACGAGTTCCTCCAGCACGTCCACGTCGATGCCGGAGAGCCGCTTGATGTAAACGCAGCCCACCCCGATCTTGTGTTTCCCCAGCCTTCCGAGGATCTCAGCGAACGCATCGAGTCCCGGCATCACGTACACAGCGATGTTGACCTTGCGCGAGGCGAAGCCGGTCTCGAACCAGTCGCCTTCGTGCCCGGTCTTCGGCGAGCGATAGTGATAGTCCCCGAAGCCGATCACGCCGTTGCCCACAGCACCGGCTCGGCGCCGGTCAGACGCGTCTTGAGCTCTGCCATGGTGTCCTGTTCCTTCCGCAGCGAGGTCGACCCGCGACGCCTATCGCAGGTGAAGCTCCAGATACCTTGTGCCCTCGATGGGGTTGAACCGGTACGAGTCGGTGTCGCGAAAGCCAAGGGACTCGTAGAGCGCGATGGCGCCGACCATCTCGGGCAGCGTGTCGAGACGCATCGATGCGTAGCCTGTCTCGCGGGCGAAGCTGATGGTCGCCTCGGCAAGACGGCGGCCGAGGCCCTGTCCGCGGCCGGCCGGGAGCATCGGGGACGGGGCCGCGAACGATGGTGATGTCCATCGATGCATCCGTGTACAGCGGGAGTCAGCCTGCCGCGGCCTTCGCGGCTGCAACGACCGCAGCAACGTCGATCTCTCCGGCACAGACCACTGCGTCGTCCACGAGCACCATCGGCGGGTCGAGATCCTGGCCGATCATCACGTCGAGCACGGCCTGGCGCTGCGCGCCCTCGAGCGCCATGAGGTCGCGCTCGACCACCTCGGCATCGATGCCCGCTTCACGCAGCCCCTCTCTCAGGACGTGGACACGCCACGCCGCCGGCATGTCTCAAGTCGTGCCTGCCTGAAGCTCCGGCGTGACCTCCGAACCGGGGTCGCACATCAGCGCCCCGCCTCAACCGCACTCCGAGCTCGTAACGAGCACAACGGAAGTCCTGGGGGAATCCCCTGAGGGTGATTCCGAGGGAGCCGCGAGACCCGCTGCCACTCGAATGGCGCGCGCGATGTCTGCGGCCGAGAGCGAGTCTGAAGCGAGCCCATCGATCTCGTAGGAGCGGCAGCACACCGATTCGCCGACGAGATCGCCACAGGACGCGCACTCGGTCATCGCAGCACTCCCGTCGAGCCACTCCTCGACGAGACGACCGTTTACGAGCACGCGGTTTGAGTCCGAGATGCGCTCGGGGGAAAGCGGAACCTCACGGAGGTCGACGGCCAGGCCGATCCCGGAGGCCTCGGCTGCGACCATCTCGACCGCCTGGCGCGCGGCATCCCAGGTCGAAGCGCACCTGTCGCACGTCTCGCCCTCGACCACGAGTCGCTCGACCTCCACGGTCACGCGGGCACCACCTGAACAGCAGCCGGTCATCATCGCTCCCTCGGTCATGCGCGAGTCACTGAGTCCAGGTTACGCCAACAGGGCCCTGAGGTCGTCTTCAAGATCCGGTTCCGCTTGAATGGCGCTCAGGGCGAGGTTGACGCGCATCGTCGTCTCAGCGAGATCGAGCAGGGCTGCCGCCACCTGGTAGCGCTTCTCTTCAACCAGCCAGTTGAGAATGGATGAGAGATGCCACAGGGTCGGCCTGCCCTCGCGCATAGGGGCTTCACCGTGTGGTGGTGATGGCCATCGAGCGCGGCGATCTGCAAGACCTCATCTTCGACAACCGGGTTCTGTGGAACCACCGTGCCCTGGCGGCGGTGCTGGGGGTCGTGCTGAGACTACCCCCCATACGGCAGGGCATGGCGAGCCGCCAGATGAAATCCCGCTACCTGGAGTACCTCATCAGCCGCTTTGCGCCGTAGGGGCAGTGCGAGGAGGCCACTCGGGTTGGGCACTCTCATGCTCTCCCGCCTCGCTGGTACTTCGACGCCCTGTACGCCTTTACGGCAGCGCGGCTGGATCGATACCGCCCATCCGGGCCGATGATCGCCTCGAGCCGCCCCCGTCCCGCTGCCTGCTTGAGAGCAGCCAGGCTGAACTCCTCGCTGGCCAGCGCCTCGAGCGGCACGTACTTGGCAGGGCCGGCGATGTTGGGGATGAGCCTGTGAAGGTTGTCGACTACCGATCGGGCGATGATCTCGGCGAGCGGACCGGAATCGCCATGGTCGGCGCGGTCGAGTGCGGCCAGGTAGCGGCGTCGCTGTTCCTTGAAGATGACGATGGGCGGCCAGCCAAGGCGGGTCAGAATGAGATTGAGGAGCAGCCGTCCGGTGCGTCCGTTGCCGTCGATGAACGGGTGTAGCCGCTCGAAGTCGGCATGGATATGGGCGAGCGCTTCAGGAACATCAATCAGGCCGAGGGTGCCCTCGGAGAGCGATGCGCCGAACCGGTTCACCTGGTCGACCCATGCAGTCACGCCAGCCGCGACCAGCGGGTGGGCCGGTGGTGTCATGCCGCCGGGAAACGGGCGGATGTCGTGCCGGCGAAAGCTCCCGGGTGCCTCATCCGGGTAAGCGTTTGGGTGCGGCTCGATCTCCCACACCCTCGACATCGCAAGCTCGTGGATGTGGCGAACCTCGGTCACGCTGACGAAGGCGTCGTGCGCGTATCCAGACCGGGTCACTCCCTGTTCGTAGACCCAGCGTGCTGCCTCCGAGTAGCCGAGGACCCCCATGTAGTCCTTGAGCTCCTTCGACCCTACGGCCCGACCCTGCTCCAGGAGCTGCTCGACCTCACGCAGCACGAGCGTATTGCCCTCGAGTGCTGTCGAGTGATGAGCTTCGAGGTGCCACACGTCATCCCAGAGCTGCTTGGCTTCGACAGGGCTGGGAAGGCCACCGTAGCGGCCGAGCTCGTCGATAGCGGTCGCGAATCGCTGGTAGATGGCGATGCGGGATGGCCTGCCCCGAGGGGCACGGTCTCTAGATGCATTTGTCATCGCACTCCCTCAGTAACTCAACAATGACAATCTAGCAGATTGTCGTCGCAAGGGCCAGGGAACTCAACGACGACAAATTCTGGTGGCGCCGCCAGACTACGCTGCTTCTGACGGTTCAGCCGGCGGGCCGGACCGTGACCTCGACCTCACAGTCGAGCGCGCTCAGTAGTGCCACAAGGCTGTCGAGGGTCTTGCGAGTGTTCGTCGGATCAAGCAGGCGATAGAACTGGGACGGGGACGTGCCGAGGCGACGTATGACCTCGCGGTTCGACAGCTGACTTGACTCCAGACAGGCACGCGCTTCAACGGTGAGCTTGTATACGAGCAACTCGCGCATGTATCCCGGATCCTGGTTGTACTCGAGAACGGCATCCATGTGCACCGACCCCTCCGCGCCAGAGGCCAGGGAGTACGAGAACGCCTCGGACCCCAGCTCCTCGTCGACCCAGACCTGCGCGATCGGATCCGAGCGCGTAGGGACCGGTTCAACCCGTGCATAGGGCAGAGACAACGCGCCCTTCCCGGTGGTGACCTCGAAGGCCCGGCGGTGGTTGTTAGCAGACACCGACGCGACTCTCACAGCAACCCCTCTTCATCCAGGCTGCGGATCAGGGACCGCAGTCGTGCGCTGGCCGAACCCTTCATCGGAAGACCGTTCTCGAGATCCCACTTCACGATCAGCACTCCGTCGCGGTACACGTGCACATGGCGAGGAGAGTGGTCCCCTTTCCAGCTGAGGAACACGTATCCTCCTCGACGTCGCTTGGGCATCTAAATGTTACCTCTGAAGGTAACGTTATTGCAAGGTACGGACGCTCGTCCGGGATCTCGCCATGCATCGTTGCCCGCGGGACAACTGTAGGCGGTCAGCTTGGTGTAGGTGGTCCGAGGTCTCATGGGGGCATCGTGTCAGTCGCGTCTGAACCGGAGCTGACCGGGAGCTGACCGTCGACGCCGCCTCAAGTTCACTGCTCGGCCCCATCGAGGAGGAGAGAGTCCGCCTCGCTGGAGCCTTGTCAGACCATCGGGCTATCTACCCGCAACGATGAGCGCGAGTATCGCGACATCAGCGATACGACTCGCACGGTCTCCAGGCTTAGCGATCTCCAGGATCTCGTACGCGCGTCGCCGCGCACCGACACTGCGTCGACCTCTAGTCAACAGCCCCCCGGGTTGTGTCTAACGACGTAGGAGATGAGCTGCGAGCAAAGCGAGTAGCTCGATCTCCGGGTTAGCTTGCTCCCTCCACCTGCTCAAGCAGCTCGTTACACTCCCGCTTCAGCAGGCTGAGATCCTCTGTGGCCACACCGTACACCGCCTCATCGTCCACGGCAGCATAGTCGTGCGTGAGCACGTTCCTGAAGCCGACGATGACACGAGCATCAGATATGCGCTCTGCGAGTTCGGGTCGAGTGCGCCGGATACTGGCGACTGCTTCGCCGATGATGATGAACTCCCGTTCGACCGATGAGCGGATTGAGCGTTGCTCGAGATACGTGTCGAGGCCGACCCCAGAAAGGACCGCATCGATCGCGTGGCACGCATCAAGGATGTCGGACAGGTATGCCGCGACGCTACGCGGCATAGAGTTCCTGCTTCGTCCGCTCGATATCGCGTGCAATATAGCGGTTCTTGACCGCACCGACCATCACGAGGTCGACATCGGTTCCGAGCACGCGCTCAAACTCGTCAAGTAGATCGAAGTACGCGTGCGCCTTGGAGCGCCCGTCCATCGACCCGAAGTCCACGAGCAGATCGACGTCGCTCTCGCCAGGACGGAAGTCGTCACGAGCTGCAGAGCCGAAGACGTGGAGCCGCACGACCCCGAACCGGCGGCAGAGCTCCTCGATGGCGTCCCGCTTGTCCTCGATAACAGCGACCACAGTATGACCTCCTGCAACCCATCCTACTCGGAGCAGGCCGACGGAGCCAAGCTAACCCCACGTCCCGCAGCCCGCGCAGCCCCCCTACTCGCCCCCTACGCCCCCGCACTCTCCTCGGCGACCTTCGCCGCGAACTCCGCGACACCCATCTGGCCGATGTCGCCCTCGGTCCGCTCGCGCACCGCCACCAGGTCGCCCTCGGCCTCCTTGTCGCCCACCACGAGCATGTAGGGGACCTTCTGCTGCTGGGCCTTGGCGATCTTGACGCGCATCGGCTCCTGCTCCTGGTAGACCTCCACGCGCACGCCGGCGGCTTCGAGCCGCTCGCGCACCGACTCGGCGTGCTCGAGATGCCTGTCGGCGATCGGTATGACGACCGCCTGTACCGGCGCGAGCCACACCGGGAACGCGCCCGCGTAGTGCTCGATCAGTATGCCGAGGAACCGCTCCATACTGCCGAGGATCGTGCGGTGCAGCATGAACGGCTGCGCCTCGGTGTTCTCGGCCGTGCGATACGTCATGTCGAACCGCTGCGGGTTGTTGAAGTCGACCTGGATGGTCGCGGTCTGCCACGTGCGCCCGATGGCGTCGCGCAGCTTGATGTCGATCTTGGGGCCGTAGAACGCGCCGTCGCCCTCGTTGATCTCGTATTCCTGGCCGCGCTGCTCGAGCGCGTCCATGAGCGCCTTGGTGGCGTGGTCCCACTCCTCGTCGAATCCCTGGATCGACTTCTCGGGCCGGGTGGAGACCTCGGCGGTGTACTCGAAGCCGAACACGCCGTTCACGTAGTCCACCAGGTCGAGCATCTTCATGACCTCAGGGGTCACCTGCTCGGCGGTGCAGAAGATGTGCGCGTCGTCCTGCGTGAACCCGCGTGCGCGCATGAGCCCGTGCACCACGCCGGAAAGCTCGTGACGGTACACCGTGCCGAACTCGAACATCCGCCACGGCAGGTCGCGGTAGGAGACGATGTCGTTCTTGTAGATCATGATGTGGCCGGGGCAGTTCATCGGCTTGATGCCGTAGTCGGCAACCTTGCCTTCGCCCTCGTCGACCTGGAAGAAGTACATGTTCTCGCGGTAGTTGTCCCAGTGGCCCGAGGTCTTCCACACGTCGGCCTTGTACACGTGCGGCGTGATGACCTCGTCGTAGCCGCGCCGGTAGAGCTCGGCGCGCAGCCACTCCTGGATGATGCGCAGCACGCGCGCTCCCTTGGGGTGGTAGAGAGGCAGCCCCGCGCCGGCCTCCTCGTGCAGGCTGAACAGGTCGAGCTCACGGCCGAGCTTGCGGTGGTCGCGTCGCTCGGCTTCGGAGATACGCTCGAGGTAGGCATCCAGCTCCTTCTGCGTGAACCACGCGGTGCCGTAGATGCGCTGTAGCATCGGGCGCTCGTTATCGCCGCGCCAGTACGCACCGGCAAGCTTCATGAGCTTGAACGCGCCGATCCTGCCGGTATCGGGGATGTGCGGCCCGCGGCACAGATCGGTGAACACGCCCTCGCGGTAGACCGAGATGACCTCGCCCTCGGGCAGCTCCTCGATGAGCTCCTGCTTGAAGGGGTCGCCCTCAAAGAGGTCGTAGGCCTCAAGACGCGTGAGCTCGGAGCGCTCGAAGGTCCGCTCCTCGGAGATGATCTGGCGCATGCGCTCCTCGATGGCCGTCAGGTCGTCAGGCGTGAGCTGCTTGTCGATGCGGAAGTCGTAGTAGAAGCCGTCCTCGATGGCCGGCCCCACGCCGAAGTTCGCCTCCGGGTAGAGCGTCTTGATGGCTTCTGCCATGACGTGGGCCGCCGAGTGGCGCAGCAGGTGGAGGGCCTCGGGCGAGCGGTCGGTGACGATCTCGACGGTCTGGCCGTCGGCGAGCGTGGTGGTCAGATCGACCTCGTGCTCTGCGTCGATGCGGCCGGCGAGCGCGGCCTGCGCGAGGCGCGGGCCGATGGCGGCCGCCAGGTCGAGCACGGTCGCACCCTCGGGCAGGTGCTTCTCGCTTCCGTCGGGCAGCTTGACCGCGATCTCAGGCATGTTGTCTCTCTCCTCGGTTCAGATACACAGCACCCCGCCGGTGGGCGGGGTGACGGTTGCGGGCTTACGGGCCCGCCCCTACTGCTTGGTCTTGCAGTACGGGCAGACACCCCAATTCAGTCTAAGCGCGTTGCCGCACTCGATGCACGGCTTTCTGAGCTTCTTCATGCAGTACGGGCAGAGCAGGAAGTCCTTCTCGACCGGCTTGTGGCACGAGGGGCAGCTCGCCAGGTCGCGCTGGAGCTCGATCTCCTTGGCGCGGATCTCCAGGTCGCGCTCGCGTGCATCGGCAAGAAACTCCGGCGGACGCACCACCAGGTAGACGAGCCAACCGGCCACCGGGAAGAGAAACGTCGCGAGCGCCCAGAACCAGCCCATGGCGCCGCGGCGATCGGCGTCGCGGTAGACCCAGAAGACGAGCGCGAAGTGCAGGACGACGAAGAAGAGCGAACACAGGTTGCGCGCGAGGATGAACTCACCGCTTGTGGTGATCGGATCGAGTATCTCGCCCATGTTCTCCCTTTCGCGCGTCCCCGGGTGGTCCGGCATGCGTGCGCGCAGCAGGGTCGCCCGCGCGCCGGACTAGACGGATTTTAGCAGAACAGGGCGGGCGATGAGAGTGACCGGCGGGGCCTGGCGCAGTGGGGGCGCAGTGGGGGGTGCGGGGGTGTCTGCGACAGGCCCTGTAGTGGGGTCGCGGGCGGGGTCGCGGGCGGCCTCGCGGGTGACCCGGGTGGGGTCATCGGCGACGTCACGCGGGGTCACGGGCGGGGTCACCCGGGTCGCCGGCGACCTCACGGGCGAGGTCACCGGCGAGGCCATCGACAAGCGAGTTCTGGCGACCCCCCCTCCGGCCCGGCTGCCACTCTCGGCCGCTCCCGCGCCGTTGCCCCTTGCGGCGACAGCACTACCAGCGCTCTGCCGTCGAAAGAAGCCCCGCCACCCGGTCGCGCAGCGCCGGAAGGTGCGTGGTCGCAACGTCCCAGACCGTCCGGTCCGAGAGAAGGTCGTAACCGTGCGCGATCACGTTGCGGAAGTCCACCACAGTGCGCGCACCGACCAGCTCGCGCTCGATATCCGGCTCCGCCCTCAGAGCGCGAGACATCGCCTCGCCGAGAATCTCGAATTGCCGCTCGACAGCGGAGCGCAGCATCAGGTCCTCGCAGTACTGGCTGAAGGAGCGGTCTTCAGTGAACTCGATGATCGCATCGGCTGCCCGGAGCATGTCATGCAGCAGAACCCTGCGGTCACGGGGCCTCATACAGCACCACTTCGGACTCGGCCAGCTCATCGAGAAGAAACGGGTTGTCGACGGCTTCGCTCTCGAGCAGGTCCACCTGCATCCCGGCCAGCCGCTCCAAAGCGGCCTTCAGGCCGAAGTAGAGGTCTGCCCGCGAGCGAAGGTCATCCGGGTCGAACCGCACCGAGACATCGAGGTCACGCGGGACGACGCCGGGATCTGGCTGGGTCGATGAGCCGAAGAGCGCGACCCGTACGGCCCCGTAGCCACGGGCGGTCTCGAGGATGACGGGCACCAGCGCTCGGACACGCGGGTTGATCCGATCGAGCGAGAAGGGGGTGCATGTGACCGGATCGCGGGCCAGTGCGTACGCCGCTCGGCTCTCAGCCGCGATGAGGCCTGTCAGTGGATCGGCCAGCGGGTGAGCAGCGGCTATCGAGACCTGCCGCCGCCCCTGCTCGTCGGTCTGCGAAACCGCAAGCCCGATGCGCTCCAGTCGCGCGAGTTCGCGCTGAACACCCGAGACGCTGCCGCCGGACCGGCGCACGAGCTCCCGCAGGTGCAACGGACGGTCAGGGTGCTCGAGCAGCGCCTCCAGGATTGCCGCGCGAGTCTTCGAACCGAGGAGTTCTTCGAGCATGGGTGACCTCACGATGTATTGTACCTTATTCCGGTACATCATCGTACCATACTCTCGAAACGCCCTGCGTGTTACCACGCGGGTAGAATGGTCATAGAGGTCGGTGTCCGGGGAGGAGACGCCATGAGACGTTGGCTGGTCACGCTCGCACTGGGAGCGGCGCTCCTCGCAGGTGGCACGATCGCAGCGTGGGCCAACGACACTGCCATCGGCGGTGCGGGGGGAACGGTCTCGCCGCTTGCCGACGACGGCATCCGGCTCGAAGCCGAGACGGTGCAGGTCATCGCGTACCGCCGCTTCGCCGCCTACCGGGTCGACTTCAAGTTCGTCAACGAGGGGCCCGCCAAGACGCTGCTCCTCGGCTTCCCCTTCCCGCAGGGCATGGAGCCCGAGTCGCCG
>JAHYJI010000041.1 GCA_019429145.1 Coriobacteriia bacterium
AGGAAGCGGCACGAGGCCGGGCAGCGCACAGCCCGGCAGCAGCGCGGCAGCCAGCAGGGCAAGCGCGAGGAGGGCAGAAAGACGTCGCACAGAGTCTCCAGAGTACGGGGCAACGGGCGGGACCGACGCTGTATACGCTAGCAAAACGCCCGCCCCCGTGTCGGGGGCGGGCGTAGTGGTGCAGTCGTGATGGTGCGGTGCCGTTACGGCTTGAGGTGCCTCAGGAACTCGAAGCCCACCTTGGTGAAGGCCGCCAGACGGACCATCGGACGCCCTGGCACCATCTCCTCGATGGTCGCGAGGTTGTCGCGCGACGTGTGCCAGAACGAGCCGAACTCCTCGGTCTGCGTGTAGCCGTCCATATCGTCGATCTCCCAGTTGGTGGCCTCGAAGCCCGCAACAGGGATGCCCGCGCGATCGAAGACGGCGACGTCACTGAAGCCGGGGCTGAAACCCGCCGGGTAGTCAGGATTCAAGCCGGGCTGGATCTCGATGGGCAACTTGTGACGCTCGGCGTACTTGAGCATCTCGTCGCGAACCCAGGTGATGCGGTTCGCCTGCCCTGCGTGGACGTAGAGTTTGTCACCGGTGATAAGCGAGTCGAAGTTGACCATCGCGATGGTGCGCTCGATGTCCTCCTCGCTCATCTGGCTGACGTAGTAGTTGGCCCCGCGCAGGCCGCGCTCCTCGGCACCGAATGCGATGAAGACGAGGTCGTACTGCCGCGTGAACGGCCTGATGCGCTCGGCGATCTCGAGCATCGCGCCCACTCCGGACGCGTTGTCATCGGCGCCCATGCCGGCGGCTACGGAGTCGTAGTGCGCGCCGACGATCACCATCGGGGTGGGCGACGTCTTGGGCTTCTTGCTCGCCGGCGAGAAGACGACGACGTTCTGCGAGTTACGGGTCTGCTCGCCCCTCACGTACGAGAACGGCTGGATCTCGGCCTCGTAGCCCAGCTCCTCGAACCACCCCTTGACCTTCTCGGCCCCGCGAACCTCGGCAGCCGTCTCCGCCACACGCGACTCCACGTTCAGTTCCTGAACGTAGTAGTACGCGCGCACGCCCATCTCGTTGGGCAACAGCGGTTTCGCCGCCATCGCCGCGGGCGCCATCAGACCGATCGCCACCGCGGTGACGATCAGCAACGCCAGTGCTTTCCGACCAAGACGCATGATGCAACCACCCCCTGAAGACAAGGAGTGACCGATCGACCGTGCTTAGTCAGTACCCACTTCTGGCTGCTCTCTGTATCGACGCAGGTCGGCGGCGTAGTGGTCCGCGTAGAAGGGGTCGGTGCCCCCGGGGATCGGGTAGTCGTCGCCATCCCGGAGCGCTGTGAGGTACGCGGCATTCCGCTCGAGGAGGTCCGGCCCTGCGATGGCGCCGTGGGACGGGATGACGACCCGCAGCTCGGGCCGGAGCGCCCACTCGCGCAGCGCGGTGATCCACGGGTCGAGCGGCAAGCCTGCACCCGCAAGCGGCCAGGGCTGCTCGACCACGTCCCCGCCGAGGAGGACCCCGGCTGCCGGAACCCATCCGACGATCGAATCGCGCGTGTGGCCGGGCACGTGGTGCAGCTCGACTGCCCACGGATCGAGATCCAGGGCGAGAGACTCGCCGAAGAGGGTCGTCGGGGCGATGAGTTCGACGTCGTCCCAGACTCCGGGTTCTCCGGCGCGCCTGGCGGCGAGCGTCTCGGGGACCTCCGCGCGGAACCGGTCGGCGCACGCTGAGTGGCCGACAACCTCGCCCCCGCTCTGTGGCAACCCGGCGGTCCCCCAGATGTGGTCCCAGTCAGCATGGCTGTAGACGGTCACGATCTCGCGGTTCCCTGCCAGCCCGGCGAACGCGCTCATGTCTCCCGGGTGGAGCAGCGTGTCGAAGACGAGCATGCGCTCTCTCCCGAGCAGCGCCACGCTGCGGACGGCGAACTCCGGCAGTGACACCTCGGCAGTCCACACTCCGGGCAGGACCTCGGTGACTCGCGGCCCGCTCACCGTCAGCCGAGTCGGCTGCTCATGAGGCGGGCGACCTCGGCCTTGTCGCAGTTGCCGCCGGTCTGAGAGACGACCAGACCGATCGCCTTGCCCATCTCGCGCTTCTCGGTAAACCCGTGCTCAGCGAGGACCCGGTCGACGATGGCTTCGAGTGCATCCCCCGTGACCTGCTCGGGAAGGTACCCCTCCAGGATCTCGACCTGCAGGCCGAGCAGGTCGGTCCGCTCCTGGTTGGTGCCTGCCTTGATCGATCCCTCGAGCGTCTCGCCGGTCTGCTTGAGAACCTTCTTGAGAGCGGCGACCACGTCCTCGTCGGAGACCGGCTCGCCCGTGTCCTTCTCGCGGATGTCGATCTCGTTCTTGACCATGCGCAGGATGGAGATGCGCGGCTTGTCGTGGTCGCGCATCGCCTGTGTGATCTCGGCGTTGAGCAGCTCCCTGTTCACGTGTGCCTCCGGTTCGCCCGACGACATCCTCTCAACCGGCTGGCTGGTCACACGCTACCGCGCCGGCTGATCCTACAAGCGTATCAGAGCGTCAGGGGATGCTCGCCTAGCCGAGCTCTTCCCAGAGTTTCGTGCTCAGGTACCGCTCTCCGGTCGACGGCGCCACCGTGACGACCACGGTGCCTGCCATCTCGGGACGGGCTGCGACCTGGAGCGCCGCCGCGATGTTCGCGCCGCTCGAGATGCCGACGAGCAGGCCCTCCTCGGCTGCGGCACGGCGGGCCGTGGTGATCGCGGTGTCGGCGTCGATGGTGATGACCTCGTCAAGCAGCTCGACATCGAGCACCGTCGGGATGAAGTTCGCGCCGATCCCCTGGATGAGGTGGGGGCCGGGGGTGATCGCCGCGCCGGCGCGCGTCTGGGTGATGATGGGCGACTCCGCGGGCTCCACGGCGATGGCGCGGATGTCGGGCCGGTGCTCCTTGAGGTAGCGACCGGTGCCGGTGATCGTGCCGCCCGTTCCCACCCCGGCGATGAAGGCGCCGAGCGTTCTGTCACCGACGGCGCCGTGCACCTCGGGGCCGGTGGTCGCGTAGTGGACGGCCGGGTTGGCGGGGTTGTCGAACTGGCCCGCGATCCAACCGCCAGGGGTCTCCGAGGCGATCTGCTCGGCCTCCTCGATCGCGCCCTTCATACCCTTCTCCCGGGGAGTCAGCACGAGCTCGGCACCGTATGCGGCGAGCAGCTTGCGCCGCTCGATCGACATCGACTCGGGCATCGTGAGGATGACGCGGTAGCCGCGTTCGGCCCCCACGAGCGCAAGTGCGATGCCCGTGTTGCCACTCGTAGGCTCGACGATCACCGATTCGCCCGGTGTCAGCACACCGCGCTCCTCGGCATCTATGACCATCGCCAGGCCGATGCGGTCCTTGACCGATCCGCCCGGGTTGCGCGACTCGAGCTTGACCAGGACGGTTGCCCCGAGGCCCTCGGCGATCCGGCGCAGCGGGACCATCGGTGTGTGACCTATCGTGTCGACGATGCTGTCGAAGTAGTGTGAGAACTCGGACATGGGATGCCTCCTCGAACGGCGGTCCGATCGATCGTGCCGGTGCTTCCCCTGCAGACTATCACGAGCACAGCCTCTCATTACGCACTAATACCATGCGTGTGATACCAATACCCTCGCACCGCTCCGGGCTGCGCACACCCGGCCCGTCTTGGGTTGACGATACCCAGGGGGGTATGTTACATATCCTCCTCGTACCCCGTCCCCCCGGGCACGGGGAGGCATGCAGCGGCGAACAGAAAGGGTCTGTATCTGTGGATGTGATGAGCCGGAGGGAGTTCTTGTTCCGCTCCGCGGCTGCCGGAGTGGCGGGCGCGTCGACACTCGCACTGCCGGAGGCCGCGATGGCCGACGAGGTCGACACGAGTGGCGCAGTGGGAGTCTTCATCGACCTGACCAAATGTGAGGGCTGCGGAGCCTGTACCGAAGCGTGCCGCACCAAGAACGAGGCGCGCTACCCGGAACCCGTCGACGACATCCCGGTCAACTGGCCCACCGGGAAGTACGAGGACTGGTCGGACAAGCGTGACCTTTCCGATCGCCTGACCCCCTATAACTGGACCTTCGTCGAGAAGGCCGAGATCGACGGGCAGACCGTCAACATCCCGCGCAAGTGCATGCACTGCGACAATCCGCCCTGCGCGAACCTCTGCCCCTTCAGCGTTCAGGAGAAGACAGCCAGCGGCCCGGTCGTGATCAACGAGAACGGCTGCATGGGTGGAGCGAAGTGCCGCGACGTCTGTCCGTGGGACATCCCGCAGCGCCAGGCGGGCGTGGGCATCTACATGAAGCTCGCCCCGGGCCTGCTCGGCGGCGGCGTGATGTACAAGTGTGACATGTGCGCTGACCTGGTCGAACAGGGCGGACAGCCTGCATGCGTCTCGGCCTGCCCGACCGGCGCGCAGCAGTTCGGACCCAAGGAGCAGATGAAGCAGCTCGCCGAGGCCCGCGCGGCCGAGATCGGCGGCCACATCTACGGGGCCACTGAGAACGGCGGAACCTCCACCTTCTACGTGTCACCTGTTCCTTTCGAGCAGATCGACGAGGCGATAGCCGGGCGCAAGACCGAACTGCCCGAGCCGATGCGGAAGACCGTCCCGGGCATGGCCCCTGACGTGGAGAACTACCTCGACACCGCCGGCGGCCTTGCGACCAGCTACGCGATCGCTCCGATCGCCGGTATCGCCGCCGCCGGTTGGGCCGCGGCCAGGGCGTGGAAGGGGGGCTCCGAGTGAGTACTCGGCAGATGAAGAGCCGCGACCGCATCGTGCGACAGTCGTTCGAGAACCGGCTGTCTCACTGGCTCGTCGCGATTTCGACGTTCGTCCTGATATTCACCGGGTTCGGCCAGATGCCGATGTACGCCCGGTACGGCGTCGCATCGCTGCCCGGCATGGCGTGGGCCGCTGACTACCAGTTGACGCTCGTGCTGCACTACGCGGCCGGTGCGGTGCTCGTGTTCGCGGTGTTCTTCCACGTGCTCGGCGCCATCGTGAACAGCCGCTACGGCATCATGCCGAGAAAGGGCGACGTCAAGGAGTCGGCACAGATCATCGCTGCGATGTTCGGCCGCGGCGAGGAGCCTCCCTCGCACAAGTACCTGGCCGAGCAGCGGCTCGCCTACGCTTTCATCGGCGCGAACGTGCTGCTCGTCGCCGTCTCCGGCATCATCAAGGTGGTGAAGAACCTGCCGGGCATCGACATGAACCCGACCTTCCTCTTCGTGACGACCGCCGTCCACAACGCTGCTGCCGTCTTCATCATCCTCGGCATCGTGGGACACCTTGCGGCGTTCGTCTTCAAGCAGAACCGTGCGCTGTTGCCGGCGATGATCGACGGAACGGTCGACCGGGAGTATGCCGAGCACCGGCACGAGCTCTGGTACCGGGAGCTGCACCCGGAACCGGCGGCAACAGGTGGCGCGCCGCTGGACGACGTGCCGCTCGAGCAATCTGCATGAGCGATCACGCCGGCCCGGTCACCTGACCGGGCCGGTTAGCGTCCGGGTCCACCTCTCGACCCTCATCCTCCCGCTCATCTGCTACGCTTCTCGCATGAGCGCGCTGACCATCGAGGAGTTCGGGCTCGGCGACCCCCGCATTCGCGAGTTCGCGATGCTCCCCTGGCGCCTCTACCGCGCTGACCCGAACTGGACACCTCCGCTCAACGGCGACCTGCTCGGTAACCGCATCCTCGGACTTGACGGGCTGCTGACTTCGGCGCATCCGTATCATCGCAACGCCACCGTCACCCACTTCCTTGCACGGCGTGACGGACGCGCGGTCGGCACCGTATCCGCCGCGATCAACCGCCGGTTCAACGAGTACCAGCCCTCGTACGCGGGCATCGGGTTCTTCGGCTTCTTCGAGGTGGAGCAGGACTACGAGGCCGCGTCGGCCCTGCTCGACGCAGCGCGCGACTGGCTGGCGGAACGCGGGATGACCGCGATGCGCGGGCCGGGGCAGTACTCGAACGCCACCCACGAGCGTCAGGGCATCCTCATCGACGGCTTCGACACGCCGCCCACCGTCGAGTGCACGCACAACCCCCCCTACTATGCCGAGTTCCTCGAGCGCTGGGGCCTCGCGAAGGTCAAGGACTACCACGCCTACCTCGTCCACCTCGACGAGGTTCCGGCTGACCGGCTGGTACGTGTTGCCGAGGCGGTGCGCAAGCGCAACCGGTTCGAGATCCACACCGTCGACATGAGCGAGTTCAACGCCGAGATCGGACGCGTGATCGACATCTACAACCAGGCGTGGAGCGAGAACTGGGGCTTCCTTCCGCTCACGGCCGAAGAGGCCGACGCGGTAGCCGACACCCTTCGTCCGATCATCGATCCCGGCCTGGTCAGAATCGTGTCGGTCGACGACGTGCCCGTCGCGATGATCGGCGCGTTCCCCGATCCCAACTGGGCGCTTCGGCCGCGCTGGGGTGTGCTGGGCGACTCCGACCTGATGCGGACGGCACGGCTCCTGCGGATGCGTCGCCACATCCCCCGCATCCGACTGATGTTCTTCGGTATCGTGCCGGGCTACCGAGTGAGAGGCATCGACGCACTACTCTTCGAGGAGACCTACCAGTACGCGCTGTCCCACGGCTACCGGACCATCGAGGCATCCCTCCTCCTCGAGGAGAACAACCTGGTGATCAGAGCCGCCGAGTTCGCTGGCGGCACGCGCTACAAGACCTGGCGCATCTACCAGAGCGAGCTGTAGAGAATGGGTCTTCGCACCTCTGCCGACATGCCCCCCGCACGGGCGCTCGTCGCGGCGATGAGCGTGCTCGCGCTGAGCGCGATGACCTCGTTCGCCGGCAACGCGTTCATCGCAAGCCGCTTTCCCGACCGCCCCCGGCCGCACGACCTCCTCCTGGATGTGTTGCCCGCCTCCACGATCGCCCAGTACGTCACCGAGGTCGCCATCATCAGCTCGTTCGTAGTGCTGCTCGCGTATGGGATCCGTTACGCGCGGACCGAGATCCCCGGCATGGTCGCGGTGTTCGGCATCATGTACCTCATCCGTTCGGTGTTGATGGTGCTCACTCCGTTCGCCAGCGCGTACACCGGCTCCGAGCACTTCGGTATGATCCCCCTCGACCAGCTCGGCATGTTCCCCTCTGGCCACGTCGCGGCATCCCTGCTCTGCATGATGCTCATCGACTCCCGCAAGGCACCGGCGCTCAAGCGCCTCGCGCTCGCGCTCATGCTCGCCCAGTGGATCGCCCTCGTGCTGTCGCACGCGCACTACTCGATCGACATCGCCGGGGGGATCCTTCTCGGACTGTTCGTTCACCGCGAGTGGCAGTACGGGAGTCTCTTCGGCCCGGTCAAGATGCTCATGGGATACCACGAGAAGCCCGCTACCGACTCAGCAGCCGCCTGAGCGCCGAGAAGTAGCGGCCGTTCAGCGCGTCGATAAGGGCGTCGAGCCTCTTCCACGAGAGCGCGCCGTCCGACATCGTGACCAGATTGCGCAGCGGCATCTGGAGCACGGCTGTTTCGATCAGCGTCTTCATGGTCGGATCGTCCGTCTGCGCCGCACGCTGCCGCGCCTCGGCGAGAAGTCGCCGCTGCACTCGGCGCCCGATCCGGCTCGCGTTCAGGTCACTCGCCATCGACGTGCGGGTGTAGGGCACCGGCGGCACCGGGGTCGGAATCGGTCGGCCGAGCATCCGGGAGAACTCGGAGCCGCGCGCGACACGTGCGCGAGGGCGCACCCCGGGAGGGGGTGCGAAGTCTGAGTCCACGCTGAGGGCCGCGCTGCCGATGATGGTAGCGACCGACTCGCCGACGAGCACCTCGTACTCCCCGCCCTCGGTCTGCCAGGAAGCCGACGCCACGTCGTAGTGCTCGAATGCCCGGAAGGGCAGGGTGATGACGACCTCGGTCGACTCACCCGGCTCGAGCCGCACCTTGGCAAACCCGGCGAGACCGAGCGCCGGACGATCAACGCTTCCGGTCGGGGGCGGTGCAACGTAGACCTGTATCACCGTGCTGCCCGGCCGTTCTCCGGTGTTGGTGACCGGTACGGTGACCGTCGCCTCCTCGCCCGCCTCGACGCGCTCCACCGAGAGCCGGGGCTCGCCGTAGTCGAAACTCGTATACGACAGGCCGTGACCGAAGGGGAACCTGACCGGGGTACCGGCGGTGCAGAAATGCCGGTAGCCGACGTAGAGGCCCTCGCGGTACTCGACCTGCCGGTCTACGCCGGGGAAGTTGGCATCGGCGAGCACGTCTGCCTGTCGCACGGGAAAGGTCTCCGCAAGCCGCCCACCGGGCTCGTGGTCTCCGAAGAGCACGTCGACGACGGCCGAGCCGCCGGCCTGGCCACCGAGGTAGCCGTCGACGATGGCCGCCGGCAGCTCCGCCCACTCCATCTCGACCGGTGCGCCGCCCGAAAGCACGACGACCGTCCTCGGATTCGCCGCGCACACGGCCTCGATGAGTCGTTCCTGACCGGCAGGCAGGCGCATGTGCTCGCGGTCGGCTCCCTCGGACTCGTACGCCGGTGGCAACCCGACAAAGAGCACGACCACGTCAGCGGTACCTGCCGTCCGAAGCGCCGAGTCGATGAGCGAGTCGTCCGATTCGCCCGTCTCCGCGTCGTAGCCCCGGGCGTACGTCAGCGACGCCGATTCCTCGACCCGCCCGCGCATCGCCCCGAGCGCGGTGTCGAGCGAGGTCGGCGTGACCCGGGAACTGCCGGCGCCCTGGTAGCGGGGTGACTCCGCGAACGCGCCGATCACCCCGATGCGCCCTGTCGGCTCCAGCGGAAGGATGCCGTCGTTGGCGAGCAGCACCGTGCACTCGGCCGCGATCCGGCGGGCTAGTGCATGGTGCTCCTCCGGATCGAACGAGACGTCATCGCTGCCCTCGGCAGGCAGCGTGCTGAGCGCCAGCGCGATGACGCGCTCGGCCGCCGCATCCAGGGCAGACTCGGGCAGCACGCCGTCGGTGATCACCTCACGGAGCAGCGCGTCGGAAGCGCCGGCACTCGACGGCATCTCGAGGTCGAGCCCGGCCGCCACGCCTGCGACCCGGTCGTTGGTGGCACCCCAGTCGCTCATGACCACACCGTCGAAGCCCCACTCGTCACGCAGGATCGTGGTGAGGAGACGGGGGTCATCCGAACAGTAGACGCCGTTGATCTTGTTGTAGGCACACATCACGGCGCGGGGAGCCGCCTGGCGAACCGCGATCTCGAAGCCCGTCAGATAGAGCTCCCGTAGCGTCCGCTCGTCGACGATGGTGTCGAGCACCATGCGGTCGGTCTCCTGGTTGTTGGCAGCGAAGTGCTTCAGGCACGCGCCGACGCCCGTGGATTGAACCCCCCGCACGACAGCGGCCGCCATGGTGCCGGAGAGCAACGGATCTTCCGAGAAGTACTCGAAGTTTCGACCACAGCACGGGTGGCGCTTCAGGTTCAGGCCCGGGGCGAGCACCACGCTCACACCCTGGGCACGGGCCTCGGTGCCCAGTGCGCGTCCAAGGGTCTCGGCAAGCTCGGGGTCCCAGGAACAGGCGAGTGCGGCGGCGGCGGGAAAGCAGGTCGCCGGCGCGCTGGGTCCCATCCCCGACCCCCCGCCATCGCGGTCGATCTCCCGGCGCAGGCCGTGCGGGCCATCCGCCATCCGGATCGCGGGAGCATCGGAGCCCGGCACCGGCTCCAGGTGCCACATGTCCCGGCCGGAGAGCAAGCGTACCTTCTCCCAGGTCGAGAGGCGGGAGACGATCTCGCGCGCGCGGGCACGTGGGTCGAGCGCTCCGTCTGTTCCGGCTGTGGCGATGTCCACCCTACCCGTCCTCACGTTGCCAGCGATCGATCCAGAACGCGACCGACCGGTTCATCTCATGGGTGAAACCCGCATCGTACTTGCGCCGGTAGACCACCTCGGGATAGCTGTCCGCCCCGGGCGGCAGCCCATGAGGTGCATGCACCTGCTGCAGGTCCTCCGACACCGCGGCAATCTGATCGGCACTCAGCCGAGAGTACCTGTTCCGGTGTACGACGTGCTTCTCGTACCTTCCGGTCACCGGGCGCGCCTTGTGCGGTCTGCCGAAGCACAGCATCGCCACCGGGAACGTGTGGAGCGGCAAATCCAGCAACTCCGCGTGACGCTCGCCGTTCTCCATCACGTCGCCGATGTAACACGACCCGATGCCCAGAGACTCGGCCGCGATCACAGCGTTCTGCGCGGCGATGAGCGCGTCTGCGCACGCGAGCATGAGATCGCCGACACCCGGGGTCCGCCGCGGCGCGTCACCCGCGGCACCTGTCGCGTCGAACAGATCGGTCCATTTCTGGTAGTCGGCGACGAAGATAAGCACCCAGGGAGCCTTCGCGATGAAGGGCTGGTCGTCACAGGTCAGTGCAAGTTCGTCTTTGATCGACTGGTCCTCGATCTCGATGATCGAGTAGAGCATCATGTTGCCCGCCGTCGGCGCACGCATCGCGGCGTGCAGGATGGCGGCACGCTCCCCGGTGGTCACCGGCACATCGGCGAACACACGTGTCGAGCAGCGCTCGTTGATCAGCCTTATCGTCTCGTTCATCGAGCGCCTTCCTGCTCGTCGCCTGCCCCGCTGACCTCACGCATCCCTGCGATCTCCATCACCACGTCGTGCAAGAACCTCGCCGCCTCGAAGATCAGATCGCAGTCCACGAGGTCGAGCGTGTCGCGCTCGCTGTGCGCGTAGGCCGCCACGTATCCTTCGATGTCGCTCGATGCCAGCGCGATGGCGGGGCGCCCGTACAGCCCGAAGATCGCATGATCGCTCTGGAACCACTGCGGTCCCTCGGACATGACGGGATGCGGCACCATCGACCTGCGGACCGCAGCCTCGATCGGGGCAGGGCAGGCATAGAACGACACGTGGTTGGTGGTCCCGCGCTGCCCGAGATCGTCGATGTTGATACCCAGGACGATGTCGTCGAATCGTCCCTCGTTCTCGGCGACCCAGAGCATCTCCCCGGGATTCGCGTAGTTGTCCTCGCCGTTGAACGGCACGATCTCGATGCTCGGCCCGGCCCGGTGCCCGGCGAGCAGCTCCGCCACGCCGAGGAGTGTCGTCACTCCGCTCGCGTTGTCCAGCGCTCCGGGTGACCCCTCCCGGCTGTCGATGTGTGCGGTCAGCACGATGCGACCGGCCCCGTCGCCGGGAAGGGTGGCGACGATGTGCTCGCCGGTGGAGGGCACGCGTCGCGAATCCAGTCGCAGGTGCGCCGGTTCGCCCACGTGCCTCAGAAGCCGCTCTCCGATCACGTCCTTCATGTATGCGTTCGGGATGTCGAGATCGCCGTCCTCGAAGAGCGGGAACGGATACTGGCTGCCCACCATGGCCGGATCGCGCCCGGTGGCCGCGATCACCGCGGCCGGCGCGTACTCCTCGAGAGCGCGGATCACCCTGCGATGGCTGTCCGGATTGTAGAAGGTGAAGTTCTTCGGCATGAGTTGTCCGGCGGCCAGCCCTCCGTGGACAAGAACTACCTTGCCGCGCACCGCATCGGTCTCTAGCTCCTCGACCGAGGTGGCCGAGACGAGTGGCGCCGTGACATCGCAGGGAAGGCTGTACGGTCCGACAAGGGTCTCGAAACGCTCCTCACCTGCCTCGAGCAGCGCGTCCCCATGCTCCCAGTCGACACAACCGAACGTCGTCCGACGCACGCGGAAGCCACACTCCTGCATGCGCTCGGCGAACATCGCCGTGGCCGCCCGGTTGCCCTCGCCGCCGACGTGCCGGTCCGGGTAGGAGACCAGTTCGTTCAGGTGCGCCTCGATGCGCTCTCTCACGACACCTCACCCTCAGGGGACGACGCTCGTACCCGCCTCGCCCGCAACGATGCGCTCGATGTCGTCAAGGTTGCCGATCGCCGCACGTTTCCCCGTTGCCCGGACGAAGCGGACGGCTGCTTCGACCTTAGGCCCCATCGAGCCCTCGGGGAAGTCGTATGCTTCGATCTCAGCGGCGGTCACGCGCTCGAGAAGCTCCTGGGTGAGTTTGCCCCATTCGAGGTACACGCCGTCGGCATCGGTCGCCATCACGAAGAGATCGGCGCCGAGTTCGCGGGCGAGGAGAGCGCTCGCGAAGTCCTTGTCGATGACGGCCTCGGCACCCACGAGTGTCCTGGTGCCATCCGGGAGGTACGCCGTTGGGATTCCGCCGCCGCCCGCGCAGATGACGACCGCACCCTTCTCGATAAGCCACCGGATGGGATTCAGCTCGAAGATGCGCTTAGGTTCGGGCGAGGCGACGACACGACGCCAGTGAGCTCCGTCCTTCTTGAAGACCCAGCCCTTCGCCTTGTGGAGACGATCGGCGTCGCGCTTCGAGTACGTGGGCCCCACGAACTTCGTCGGGTCGTCAAACGCCGGGTCGGCGGGATCGACTTCGACCATGGTGAGTATCGTCGCGAGCGGTTTCTCGAACGGGAGCAGGTTGCCGAGTTCCTGCTCGATCATGTAGCCGATCATTCCCTCGGTCTGTGCACCTAGGACGTCGAGCGGATACGGTTCGACGTCCGTGTATGCCGCTGCCTGGAGCGCCAGCAAGCCGACCTGCGGACCGTTGCCGTGCGCGAGGACCAGGTTGTGCTCCATCGCGATAGGCGCCAGCGCGCGTGCCGCAACCCGGACGTTCTTGCGCTGGGTCTCAGCGGTCATCGGCTCCGACCGCTTGAGCAGGGCATTCCCGCCCAACGCCACCACTATGGTCTGCTTGTGCATCAAGTCTCCCGGGAAATGAGTAGGGACGCGCAGGAATCCTCACACACCTGGTATACCCTGCCAGCTCACAAGGTCAATAGGGAACTCGCTACACTCATCGGCCGAACGGCGGTCTGACTCGACCGGACAAGGGTAGATAGAGCGCGACAGCGACGCATCGCGAGGCCGTCGCATCTCAAGCCCGACCTCACGATCGAACGAGGGAGGGATTATGTCATGTGTTGCACGCGAATCACCCGGGTCACCCTGGTGCTCCTGGCGCTGATGCTCGTCTTGTCCCCGGTCGCCGCGCTTGCCGCGCCGCCACAGTCTTCCGTGTCGGGCACTCTCACCGATCCCAACGGACTGCCGATCGCCGGTGCCACCATCGTCGTGAACGAGCTCAAGGGCGGCACCTTCAGACTGCTCACGACAGTGTCATCGGGTACCGGCGGGGAGTGGAGCTTCGCCGGCAAACCCAACACGTACCGCTTCGACTTCAGCGCGCCGGGAGCCGACCCCGAGAGCCGGACACTCGCAATGGCCCGCGGCGGATCGTACACGCTCGACGTGACGCTCACCTCATCGTTCACCGCTCTGCTGATGGGCGAGATCAGCGGCGTGGTGGTGTCGGGCGCGGCACGTATCCCTGTCGCCAACGCCTTCATCTGGCTGTACAGGCAGAACGATGACGAGACCTGGCCTGCCACCAGCCCCGGCTGGGGCAGTCCGACCGTGTCGCTGTACTCCGGGGTGGACGGCACGTACTCGAGCGGGCCGCTGGCACTCGGCAACTACCGAATACGCTTCTTCACCGTGCACACCGGCAGCCAGTGGTGGGAGTACGTGACCACCTTCGATCAGGCGACAACACTCACGCTTGCCTCCGGCGGCCAGGAGATCACCGGCATCGACGGATGGTTCTACATGCCGTAGCGCAGCGGAGTAGTGTGGAGACGAAGAGCGCAGCCGCGGTCGCAGCTCTACGAGTCGATCGGCTCCGGGTGCTCGATGCTCCCGGGGGCGGTTCCTTTGACCTCGAGTCCGTCTGAGGTGATGCGCGCCTCATCCACGTTAAGACCCGGCGTCGCATCGAGGAACTCGTTGAGGTAGTCGAGGATCCCGTCACCCGCCTGCCGGCGTCGTGAACCTCCGACCGAGAACCCCTCGACCCGAAGTGACGTCAAGCCCGGACTCGTGATCGAGCCGCGCTCGTAGGCAAGCGGTGCCTCGGCACGGGCCTTGTAGCTCGAGCCGCCGGTCTCGAGGGTCAACCTGAGATCGGTCACGCCCGGCTCGGGGAACTCGACACTGACGTCCCGGAGCGCAAAGCTCTGACCAGCCACCGTGGCCCGATAGCGATAGACGCTCAGGAGCGCGGCCATCTCCTCTCCGGTGAAGGTCGCCTCGAGAGGCTGGCTGCCGGTGACCCGGACCGCCGTGACGTCGACCGGGCCGGCAGGGAAGGTGGCCTCCACGCTCGCCTTGGCCATCGCGGACGCCCACGCAGCCTCGTAGCGCTCGAAGCCGGGGCGCGGAGCGGAGGAGCCCCCGCCGGATGAGGTGATGGCCCAGAAGACCAGTCCTACGAGGCCAACGATGACAACGAAGGAGACGGCGATGATGATCCACGTCGCGCGCTGCGACAGAGCGGCCGATGGCTTCGGACTCTGGGGCGATGCAGGCGTCACGTTCGTCCTCTCGTGATTCCCGACAGAGAACTCGGGCACTCTCGCTGTCGTCATAAAGTCTAGCATCGGCGGAGATACCGGAGGGTCAGCGACGGGATCCGGTCAACCGTTGGGACCCGGTCACCCGTGTGTTGAACGGTCGCAGTTCGAAGGAAGGCGATAACGGATGAATCGCGCACGTGCAGTGCTTCTCGTCGTTTCGGTCGTACTCGCCATCATCGGCCTCGCAACAGCCTGCTCGGAGGGGTCTTCGCATGGCATCGAGGCCACACAGGCGGACAATGGATCGATACTCGAGATGGACGTCGGCCAGCAGCTCCGCATCACCCTCGAGGCAAACCCGACCACCGGATATCAATGGGCGGTCGAAGGGGACCTGCCGATGCAGCTCGAACAGGCCGGAGAGCCCGAGTTCACCGCGGAGTCCGACGCGATCGGCGCCGGAGGTTCCGAGGTCTGGAGCTTCGAGGCGGTCTCACCCGGCGAGGGCACTCTCAGACTCAAGTACTGGCGCTCGTTCGAGCCCGAAGTCGAACCGATCGAGATGTTCGAGATATCGGTAAGGGTGAAGTGACGCGGGGCACGGGTCTCCGACAACCTGCTAGGGCGCTCTGACGCCCCGCTTCCACACCTCCGCGACCACCCTGCCTGCCGGCCGGTACGCAAGATGCACATGGTTCGGAGCGTCGAGTACCACGAGATCGGCCGCGGCGCCCGGCGCCACGTGCCCGACGTCGCTTCGGCGAAGTGCCGCGGCTCCCCCCGCGGTTGCGGCATACAGCGCCTCGGCGGGCGTCATTCGCATCTCGCGGACGGCGAGGGCGATACAGAGCGGCATGGACGTGACGTACGAACTGCCCGGGTTGCAGTCGGTGGCCAAAGCGACGGTGACTCCCGCATCGAGCAGGGCCCGGGCGTCGGGGTAGGGCGAGCGCGTTGAGAAGTCGGCTC
>JAHYJI010000042.1 GCA_019429145.1 Coriobacteriia bacterium
TGTGGTTCGGCGATACATATGGTAACGGGTGAGCACCGATCGAGACACCCGTACCGGGTCGAGAGAGGAGGGGAGCACAATGGTGGTCAGCGTATTCACGACGATCATGCTGGCACTCGGTGTCGGCCTGTTCATCGCCGCGCTCGTCTACATCGTTGGAATGGTGGTGTCTATCGCCTTCGGGATGATTTATGCACCGATCGACGAGGCTATCCACCATGGGCATCCACATGGAGCTGTCTAGTTGTCTCTGTGGACGTTCTCGCGCACTCCGCTCATCGGCCCTTGATGAGTGACATCGCTTCCGAGCGAGTGGCCATGTTGCGCTCGAAGATGCCACGCACAGCCGAAGTGGTGGTTATAGCGCCCGGTTTCTGAACACCTCTCATGGACATGCAGAGGTGTTCAGCTTCTATCACGACCATCACGCCCTGCGGATCCAGGTTCTCGACGATGGTGTCCGCGATTTGAGTGGTCATACGCTCCTGCACCTGCGGCCTGCGCGCGAACACATCCACCACGCGCGCCAGCTTCGACAGGCCGCAGATCCTCCCCTCCTTGCCCGGGATGTAGGCGACGTGCGCCCTGCCCATGAACGGCACGAGGTGATGCTCGCACATCGAGTAGAGGGGGATGTCGCGCACGAGCACCATCTCCTGATGGCCCTCGTTGAAGGTCACGCAGAAGTGGTCGGCCGCGTCCTGCTCCAGCCCGGCGAAGACCTCCGCGTACATGTCGGCGACGCGCCGGGGGGTGTCGAGTAGGCCCTCGCGGGTCGGGTCCTCACCGACGCCTTCGAGGATGAGGCGCACGCCTTCGGCGATCTTGTCGTGGTCCATGGGGCCTCCGGGGTCAACCGCGCGAGACGCACGGCATGAGTGAGTACGCTACGGGAGTAGTATACGCACCGATACCGAAGAGTCGGTCGCCTAACCGCCGCCCACCATGCCGAAGGCCCTCGCGATCGAGATTACGGCCGGGCCGGCGATCACTATCAATGTCGCCGGTAGGATGCAGATGATGAGCGGGAAGACGATCTTGACCGGCGCCTTCTGTGCCATCTCCTCTGCGAACTGACGGCGCTTCACGCGCATGTCGCGCGACTGGGTACGCAGCACATTAGCCACGCTCACGCCGAACACATCGGCCTGGATGATCGACATGATGAAGGTCCTCAGCTCGGGAACCTCTGTGCGCTCACCCATGTGACGCATCGCGTCCTTTCGCGAGATACCAGCCTGGATCTCCTGCAAGGTGCGCCCGAACTCCTCCGAGAGCGCACCGGGACGGCCTGCGGTGACCTTCGCCACCGCCGCGTCGAAGCCCATGCCGGCCTCGACGCTAATGGTGAGCATGTCGAGCATGTCCGGCAGCGTCCGGCGGATCTCGAGCTGGCGTGCAGAGATTCTGCTTCGTAGCCAGAGATCCGGCACGTAGAACCCAAGCACGCCAAGGATGGCCGCCAGGAGTATCGTGCGGCCTATCCCACTCCCGCCCACTCCGCCAAAGAGCATAACGAGAGCGGCAAGCAGGACCGCCGCTATGACTTTGATGGCGAGGAAGCGCTCGGCCTCTATCCCGTTGGGACTTCCGGCCCTCACCAGCCGCCAGCGCAGGCGCTCTGCATAGTCGGACGGAGCGAACAGTCGTGCGATGTGGGCGAGTCCGCCTGCGGCCGGAACCAGGACGCGATCGCTGAACGAAGCGAGCAGAGGCTCAACCTCACGCGCCTGAGTACCTTCGTACGCGGACAGACTCTCCAGCTGTCGTTTCACCTGGCGCTCGCTCGAGAACAGGAGACTGAGGGCAGACCACAAGAGAGCTGCCACACTGATCCCTGCAAGAGCGGGAATCGCCCACGCCATCATCAGATCTCCACCTCCGAAGCCCGGCGCAGCCAGATCCCCCCGATGACCAGAAGCACAGCTCCGATCACGAGCAGCACCAATCCCGTGCCCGTTGAGAACATCAGCGTCATGTATCCGGGATTCACGATCAGCAGGAGCGCAAGCATCACGAACGGCAACAGAAACAGAATCACTGCGGAGAGCCGGCCTTCCGATGTCAGTGCTCGAATATGCCTTCTCAGCTCAGCCCGCTCGCGCATCGTACCCGCCACAAGGTCGAGCACCTCGGCGAGGTTCCCTCCCACCTCACGTTGGATTGAGATCGCTGTGACAGTCCAGCGGAAGTCGTCGCTGTCCAGACGGTTGGCCATCTTCTCGAGCGCATCCTCGACTGAGAGCCCGAGCCGGGCCTCTGCCTGCACGCGCCTGAACTCTCCGGCCGCAGGTTCGGACATCTCCTGTACGACGAGATCGATCGACTGCCCGATACCCCAGCCGGCGCGAAGAGAGCCCGCCATCATCGAAAGGATCTCGGGGAGTTGATCTTCGAAGGCGTGCTTGCGACGCCCTATCGTGTTCTCGAGCAGCGCGATCGGCAGGACCACGGCCACCACAACTATGAGCAGCGACAGCGCGAAGCTCCGGGTCAGGAGAACGGTCCCGACGCCGACCAGCACGACACCGACGAGATGCAGGTACATGTACTCGACCGGGCGCAGCGGCAAGCCGGCACGCTCAAGCTTCTGGTGCACTATGGGGGTGAGGCCTCTGCGACCGGCAACAGCCTCCACTGCGTCCCTGATGACTCCGGTCGTCCCCGCAACCCGCGTCGTCGTCTTGTCGTCGACTCCACGCAGCTGATCGTAGAACTCGAGTTCGTCGATGCGGCTGGAGCGCCGGCCGAACATCCCGAGCAGCGCACCCGTACCCAGAGCAACCGCGACGAAAGCAAGTGCGACCACAAGGGACGCGAGCGCGAACGATGCGGCGGGGGAAGCGGGCTCGGTCCCGAGTCCCTCACCCTGGGCCTCGTAGAAGTACGGGTTGTCTATCACGAACAGCGCGCTGCCACGACGCCCGTTGACCTCTGCAATGACCTGTAGCTCGAGATCCTTCGTTTTCGGCTCGGCACTACGGTAGGTGACTCGATACTGGGTCGTCAGTTCGCGCGCGATGTCCTCGTATAGCCGCTCGAGGTCTCCCGAATCGCTGACCGCCACGAGACGGCCACGCGACTGCGCGGCCATGCTCGCGAGGGCATCGAGATCTGTCTCGGGTGTCTCGAGCGCTATGGCGTACATAGGTGCCCGACTCGCGCGCAGCCGCTCGACAGCGTAGTCGATCGAGTTCACGCTCGCGTTGTCTCCGCCGTCGCTGAGAAGCACGACGACGCGGTCTCTCTCGCCACGTGCGATGAGCAGCTCGGCGCTCCTCGCCACGCCGTCGTAGAGTGCTGTGCGGCCCTCTGCCTCGAGCGACTCGACGGCCCGTCGCAGCGCGATCCGGTCGGCCGTGAAGTCCGAGAGCACCTCCACAGTCGTGCCGAATGACACAACAGCGATCTCGTCTTCAGGTCCCATCGCCGCAACGAACGCTGTCGCGGCCTGCCGCGCATCAGCCATCGGCATGCCCCACATGCTCCCGCTGGTGTCCATGAGAAGTACTACGTCGATCGGGGCACGCACAGCTGCGAGGGGCTCCACGCTCATAGGCTCGATGGTTTCGCCGTTCTCCCGCACTGTGAAGAGGACATCGCCCTCGCTGCCCGCAAGCATGTTCACCGGCAGCGTAACGGTCAGTGCGATCTCCGGAAACGCAGAGGTGTCGGCGCCCTGTGCCACCAGGATGCTCTCCGTGTCGCCCTCAGCGGCCGAGAGTGCCGAGGCCGTCACTCCCAGCATCAGCAACACGAGCACAGCGCTGTATAGCAGTCGACGCATACGCTACCGCCTTGCCGGAGGCTCGTACGCAAACAGGTCGCCCGCTGTCTTGATTCCAAGGTCCTCGAGGCGCTCGGTGAACGCCGGGCGCAACCCTGTGGCCTTCAGCGTACCGAGGAACCTCCCATCATCATCCAGGCCCATCGAGTAATCGAAGTAGAAGATGTCCTGCATGATGATGGTGTCGCCTTCCATGCCGCCGACCTCGGTGATCTGCTCAACCTTGCGCGTTCCGTCCCGCAAGCGGCTTAGGTGCACGATGAGGTCGATCGCCGCCGAGACTTGCTCCCTAATGGCACGAACGGGAAGATCGAGTCCGGCCATCAGCACCATCGTCTCGAGACGGGCGAGAGCGTCCCTCGGCGAGTTGGAATGTATCGTCGAGATGGACCCCTCGTGGCCCGTGTTCATTGCCTGAAGCATGTCGAGGGCCTCGGCCCCACGTACCTCACCGACGACGATGCGGTCCGGCCGCATGCGCAGCGAGTTCCGCACGAGATCACGGATGGCCACTTGCCCCTTGCCCTCGATGTTCGGCGGTCGCGCCTCGAGCCGGAGTACGTGCTCCTGACTCAGACGCAACTCCGCGGCGTCCTCGATCGTGATGATACGCTCGTCCGGCGGAACGAATCCCGATACGACATTGAGCAGAGTCGTCTTGCCGGTTCCGGTGCCGCCCGAGATCAAGACGTTGAGCTTGCCTCTCACGCATGCGTCCAGAAATGTGGCCACAGATGGAGTCAGCGTACCGAAGTTGATGAGATCGTCGACCGTGAAGGGGTCCTTCGAGAACTTGCGTATGGTGAGCATCGGCCCGTTGATGGCGAGTGGGTGTATGACCGCGTTCACGCGCGACCCGTCAGGCAGACGGGCGTCCACCATCGGAGACGCCTCGTCGATCCGCCGTCCCACCTGACCTACGATCTTGTCGATGATGCGCAGCAGGTGTGCGTCATCGATGAAGCGCCGTTCGCTCTGGAAGATCTTGCCTCGGCGCTCGACGTAGATCGTGTCCGCGTTATTCACCATGACCTCGGTGATCTCGGGGTCCTCGAGCAAGGACTGTATCGGACCGTAGCCCAAGACGTTGTCGATAACGTCACGCAGAATCTCCTTGCGGTCGTTTGCCGATAGCGGCGTGGTCTCACGGTCGAGCAGTTCGTGCAGCTTGCGCTCGATCTTGCTGCGCAGTGCCGCATCGTCGGTTTCGGCCGCACCGAGCTCGTTGCCCATCTCCTCGATCAACAGATGATGGAGGTGGCGCTTGACAGAATCCTTGCCGTTGTACCCGATTCTGGCCGAGGCGATGTCGTCCGCTGCAACCGGGCGAGTTGCGGGGTTAGTCCTGTCTCTAAGCGACATCGGTCTTCGCCTCCTTCACCGGCGCGACCTTGCGCGCCATATCGACCAGGCTGCGCGCAACGGCCGACTTTGGCGCATCGATCACAACCGGCACACCCTTGTTCACCGAGCGGGGCACCAGGCGATCGCTCGGAATCCGCACGGCGATCTGACCGGCTACCGCGTGCTCGACCTCAGAGGGCTCGAGCCACACCTTGCTGTCGGCACGGTTGAGCGCCAGCTTCACCTGGGTCTCGTCATAGCCGAGCTGCCTGAGCTTCTGAAGGGAGATCCGCGTGTTCTTGATGCTCGCCACATCCATCGTCGCCACCGCGTATATCTCGTCGCTCTTGTCGATCGCCGTCAGCACGTTCTCGTCGAATGCTGCAGGCGTATCGATGATCACAATGTCAGCGATTTCTCGCAGTAGCTCGATGATGTGCGAGAGACGGGACGCAGTCACGGATTCGGCCTCCTCCGGACGCACGGGCGCCAGGAGCACATCGAGACCTGACTTATGGTGCGTGAGAAAGCCCCTCAGCATCGACGAATCGAGCCGGTCGTAGACTTGTATCGCATCGTAGATCGTCCGTTCCGGCTTGATTTGCAGCATGATTCCCGTATCCCCGAACTGCAGATCGAGATCGAGCAGCACAGTTCGAAGACCGAGCTCGCCCGCGAGTGCCACTCCCAGATTGCTCGCGATGACGGTCTTCCCGACACCGCCTTTCATGCTGAAGACGGTCACTACCTTGCCGCGATTATCACGTGCTTGCGGAGACATCCCGCTCAGGCCGGAGGATGCACGCCGTTTCGCAATGTCCGCATTGGTCTCCAGCACGGCAGAAGCAACCTCGCCGAATGTGCCGCCGGCCCCGACGACATCGCTGAAGCCGGCCCGCATCGCTTGCCGCATCAGCTCAGTCGTGATCTTCGGCACCACGAGGACGGACCCCGTCAACGGGGTGCGTGCCGACAAAGCCTCGACGGCCTCGAGCGCGGCTTCGAGTGGCGTCGAGGGACCGAACACGACCACCTGTGCATCGGCCTCGGTGACCTGCTCGGTCAGTCTGCCTGCAGAAGGTGCAATGAGTATCTCCTGTCCCGACTCCCTGGAGAGAAGATCCTTGAGCTTCGAGGCGAACTCCGGGTCTCGATCGACGATGATGATCGCTGCCACGCTAGCCACCTACTCGCTTAGCAGTGATTGCAGGGTCTGGCCAGCCGTTTCTGGGGTCTGCGCGTCCGTCGATCCGAGTAGGGCAAGCCATACGCTGCCCTTCTCCTCCGCGTAGACAAGCTTCTCGACGTCGGCCGGAGAGAGGGCCAGCGTAATCGTACTAGCAGTCTGCTGCTCACCGCCTTGCTGAGCCCCGACCAGTCCGCCCCCGCCACCTCCGGTGGCAGGCTGTGAGGACTCAGTGCCGACTGCCGATCCGACTGCGAGCACCCGTGCGCGGGGCAGGAGGACCTGGGTGACCGCTTCCCCATCGGGACCAGGATCGAGCGTGACCACGACCATCACGTGATCGCTCGGCTTCACGAGGCCGGCAACACCCTTGACTGCGTCGTTGGCTATCGTGACGGCCACGAAATCGTCCGGGATGCTGAATGCCAGCCCCGCCTGGCTCGGGAAACGAAAACGTGCCTGCGTGACCTGCTCGCCTGCGGTGAGTTGCTCGGCGAGCACCTGCCCTTCAATGCTCGCCGGAGAGGAGACCGCGCCTTCTGCGACATAGCGTCGGGGTATGCTCTCGCGAACGACCAGACCCGCCTCAAGAATCTCCTCAGCGGACATACCTCGGTCGATCTCCTCCTGGGCAACAAGGACCTCGATCGGCTCGTCCTCGGCAGCGACGCCGCGCTCGAGGCTCGCCAGATATCGTCCAGTCATGGCGGCTGCGATCAGACCCAGAACTACTGCTACGACAAGGATTACGAGTCTCGAGCGCATTCCATTCCTCCGGTTTGTCTAGTAGATGCCGGTAGACACCAGACGCGGCGTCATGACGTACACGCCCGTATCTGGCGGCGTGTCCGATATATCGTCAGATGGGACAAGGTACTCGATGAACGTGCCCCTGATCGCGTTGTTCTTGTAGTCGACACCGCTCACCGATGCGGGCTCCACGTAGAACGCCGCAAACGAGACAACGCGCATCGGCGAAGTACCAGCCACATCCTGATTCGCGTGCTTGGGAAGCAACTCGAGCACCGGAACATACACGATGCGCCTGGTGGGAGGACGCTCGCCAGTCAGGTTCCACTGGGCCTCCCACTGGGCGAAGCTCACATCGTCGCCTGCGAACCGGATGTTGAGTGCCGACTCCACACCCGGTCCGGACCCCGTACCGGTGTTGGTCCAGATCGTGTCACCAACATGCACCGAGTGAGGGAAACCCGTTTCGATGAACTCGATGTAGGGGTTACCCGTGACCGGGTACTCGCTTGGGTCCTGCTGACGGTAATTGTCGGGATGCTTCACCTGGGTGAAGTCCAACGCCATGAAGTTGCCGAGCTCACCGCCCCCGCCGACTACCTTCAGTGGATAGCTGACTCCATACTCGTAATCGTTGATCTTGACACTGACGGTCACGCTGCCGGTCGAACTCGTATCGATGCTTCCTGGCACGACCTCGACGTCCAAGATGGGATAGGTGGCCCGTCTGACCACCAGAATGGCAGCATCCGATAGGGTGTACTTGTCATTGCCCGTGCCGACCTCGACCTTGATCGGGTGCAGGGACACGGTGCTGTCTCCGGGCACACTCGGGATGTCGACACTCACAGCCCAGAGGTTCGTGGTCGCGTTCACCAGTGTCATCGCGTAGCTCTTGTCGCTCTGCCCGGGGCCGCCCTTCGCGACCGTCACCGTCGGTTCGGTGTCGGCCACCACCTCGATTCGCGGTCTCTGCGACTGCCCCTGCTCCACGTACGCAGGCGAGAGCGAGACACGCCGGACACGGCTCGTGTCGTCGTAGACGGTAACGGCGCTCGCACCCAGGAGCTCGACGGGCACGCCGTCGGGGGTGTACTGATGCGACACCCCGCCCGGATACGTCGTCTGCGAGTTGTGCGCGCGCACATCCACCAGGTAGCCCGAGGTGCTGACGGTCCGTGGCACCTGGAGCGAGCCCTCCCAGCGATCGCGGGACTCGTTGTACAGAAGGTTCACCGGCTGCTGCCCCCGCACATTCACAGTCACTTTGGTGGTACGGAGGACCGGCAGCCCCCAGGGAAGCAACCTCTTGAGTCCTGTGACGTAGGCGATGTCCGCCCGCGCCTGAGCACGGATGATTCCATTCTCGTGACCGAAGAACCGCCCGAAGAAGAATCCCGCCGGCTGTTCCACGGTCACCTTGACGTAGGTCGGGCGAACCTCAGTATCAGGCTCACTCATGATCATCGTGATGTCGTCAGCAGGGAGAACCGAATTGCGCTCCTCGGCGTACTCCTGTGCCACAGCCAGGATCGCATCGTGGTCCTGGCCGAGTATCAGTTCCTGACAGCCCGCGAGTGCAGCAGCATCCGCCGCCGCCTGTGCCTGCCGCTTGATCGTGTAGAAGTAACCCATGTCCACGACGAGGGCCGAGAATCCAACGAACACGGTGAGCAGGAGCGCGACCGTGACCGCGACCGCGCCGCCATCTCTTCCGTCTCGCTTCACGAGTCTCATCGTTCTCACTCGATTCTCTGCGTGGCCGAACTCGTCAACGTGAAGGTTGTGCCTGACACGTTGAAGATGTTCTGCATCAAAGGTGCGAACAGGGGCGTTTCGTAGCTGACTGTCACCCTGACGGGCTGCCCGGTGAGACCTGTCGTAACCTCTGGATCGATAACGATCTGCACGTCGGTAAGCCCCGGCCTCAGGCCTGGCGCGGCCTCGGCAACCTTATGACGCACGGTGCCCGGTGTGCTCACGCTCCCGGCATCATTGCGAAGAGCTGCCCACCGTGCTCCCTCGCGAGCTGAATGCGTTAGTTCGAGCCACTGAAAGAAGATGTGGCCGAACTGGATGATGCCGGCAACGAAGAGGATCAGCACGAACGAAACGAGCGCGAACTCAACCGCACTCGCGCCTTCCTCAACGCTTAATCGTTTCGGGTGCATCACGGTAGATTCCCTCAGCAGGTGCAGGGGTGGCAGGCTTCGAATCCCTGAGGCCCTAGCCACCCCTGCACATCAGTCCACAAGCTGTCGAACTAGCCCGGAACCACAATCTTGTCTTTGACGTAGGTGAACATTGTAGACAAGTTCGTGCCCAGGGCCGTCACGGCAACGATGATGACCACTGCAATCAGCGCCACCATGATTCCGTACTCAACGGCGGTCGCGCCCTCATCACTGTCCATCCAGGTGCGGGCCTTGACATAGAGATTAAGCATCCTACACACCTCCCCCCTTTGGAGCCGCCCTCACGGCTCCGGAGTCCGCCGATCTGCTCGAGTTGGACCCGGAGCGCGGCGGCTAGAAACCCTCGCTGGTATCATCGCCTGCTGCACACGTCGTGTCATCATGCGCGGGTATGCTTCAGCATCCGAGAGGTATGAGGGCCATCTCATACCGAAGAATGAGTGACAGGTACGACAAGAACTGCTAGGAGCCTGCGTTCCCGCCCCGCTACTCCGCAGCCATCGCCACGATACCGAGCCGCACCGCCCTCAGCACCGCCTGCGTGCGGTCCGAGCCGTCGAGCTTGCGCAGGATGTGACTGACGTGCGTCTTGACGGTGGTCTCCCCGATCCACAGCGCGCGCCCGATCTCCTTGTTGCTGAAGCCCCTGGCCATGAGCTCGAGGACCTCCATCTCGCGCTCGGAGAGTGACTCGCGCAGAGCCACGCCCTCTTCCCCGATCCCGGCACCGTTCTGACCGGCGATGATCCGCTGGGCGATCGCGTCGTCGAAGACCGCCTGACCCTCGGCCACGGAGCGCACCGCATGGGCGACGTTGTCGGGACGCGCGTCTTTGAGCAGGTAGCCGGATGCACCGGCCGCCAGCACGCTGAAGAGCTCTTCCTCGTCGTCGTAGCTGGTGAGTACGAGAACGCGGGTGTCCGGGCACTCCTCCCGCACCCGGCAGCACACCTCGGCGCCCCCGTAGCCCGGCATGCGCATGTCGAGCAGGAGAACGTCAGGCTTGACCTCGAGCACGCGCTCGACCGCGAGGTGGCCGTTCTCGGCCTCCCCGACGAGTTCCAGGTCGGGCTCGCTCTCGAGCAGTGAGCGCAGCGCGAACCGCACGAGCTCGTGGTCGTCGGCTATGAAGACCCTGATCACGCTGCGTCACCTCCTCTCGAGCGGCAGTTCGACCCTCACGCGCGTTCCCTCGCCCGGCCGACTCCTGACCTCGAGTTTCCCGCCCTCGGCCCTGACCCGCTCGGCGATGCTGTGCAGCCCCACCGAGCCCCGGTGGGCGGTCATCCTGCGAACTTCCTCCACGTCGAACCCCGAGCCGTCATCTGTCACCGTGAGCACCACGGCGAGCGGCTGGTAGTCGACCTGCACCTTGACCGATCCAGCCCCTGCATGCCTGATGACGTTGCTCGTGGCCTCCTTGGCCACGCGGTACAGGCACGACTCGGCCGCACCGGTCAGCAGGCGCCGCTCGCCTGTGACGGTGAGTTCACCCTGTATATCGTGATGATTGGTCGACTCCTTGAGCCAGTTCTCGATCGCCTCGACCAGCCCGAGCTCCTTGAGCTTGGCGGGGCGCAGGTCGTAGATGACCTGGCGCAGCTCCACCATGCTCGTGTTGAGCTCGTCCTGCAGCTCTTCGAGCCGTGTGGGGATGTCGGCGCAGTCGCCCCGCGCGACCTGCTTCTTGCACACCTCGAGCCCGAGCGAGATGGAGAAGAGCGACTGGGCGATGCCGTCGTGCATCTCGCGGGCGATGCGGTCGCGCTCGGAGGCGAGGAGCACGTAGCGGTTCTCCTCGGTCAGACGCGCGTTGACCACGGCCGAGGCAGCGAACGAGCTAAGGATCGCGAGGTACTCGGTCTCGTACTCGGTGAACGGCCGGGTCTCGCTGTTGATCGCACAGAGCAGACCGATGGGCTGCTCGTTGATCTTGATGGGAGCGCAGAGCATCCACGCGCCCTGCCGCTCGTCGTGATCGAGGTAGGTGCGCCCGTTGTGAAGCACCTCGCTGGCGATGGACTGCAGCCGCGGGCTCCACCAGTCCTCGGGATGCTCGGCCATCGCACCACGCACGTTGAGCGTCTCGAAGTCGAGCTTATCGCCGTGCTCGGAGGTGAGCAGCAAGACCGCCTTGTCGGTGTTCGTGACCCGCTTGGCGCGCTCGACGATGGTCTTGAGCACCTCGTCGACCGAGAGGGTTGAAGACACCGCGGCCGCGACGTCGTTGAGCGACGCGATGAGCTGATCGTGCATGCCGGCGGTATCGTTGCGCCTGCCCAGGCGGCGCCACCACGGCCGGGCCTCGACTCCATCAGCTGACACTCGAGCCTGCCACGCCCCGGTACCCGGTCGTGCCTGCCGGTCAGTTGCCACGCTTCACCCCTCGTATGCTGCCGGGCTGCCGGCCGCCCCCTGCGACCTTCCCTCTGGCAGTATACCGCGCACCGCTGACATGCAGGACACCCGGGTGTCCCGCGCGATGTCGACTACGCCCCGGTCACCGCCGACGGAGCGCCAGGGGCTTCCTTGCGGCCACCCTCGTCGCCCTCGGCGGCGGCACGCTCGTCGGCAGCAGTCTCCTCTTCCGCACCGGCATCGGGCTCCACCTCGGGCTCGGCTTCCTTGGCGGCGGCCTCCCGGACAAGGAACTCGTCCCACCCGCCGTTGAGCAGGGCCTCGAGCTCGTCTTTGTCGACCGTCTCGCGCTCGACGAGCACGTCGGCCATCAGGTCGAGCTGGGTGCGGCGCTCGGTGAGAATCCGGCGAGCGATCTCGTAGGACTCGTCGATCAGCCGCCTGACTTCCTTGTCGATCTCGTAGGCGATCTCGGGGCTGTAATCGGCGTTGGCCGAGAAGTCCCTGCCGAGGAATACCTCGTGGTTCGCATCGCCAAAGGTCTGCGGGCCGAGCTTGTCGCTCATCCCGAAGCGCATGACCATCTGCTTGGCGGTCTTGGTGGCCCGCTCGATGTCGTTGCTGGCGCCGGTGGTGATGTCGCCCATCGCGACCTCCTCGGCCACGCGCCCGCCGAGCAGCATCGCGATATTGTCGAGCATGTAGGTGCGCGAGGTGAGGAAACGGTCCTCCGAGGGCAGCGCGAGCGTGTAGCCGAGCGCCTGGCCGCGGGCGATGATCGAGATCTTGTGGATGGGGTCGGTGGTGGGCAACACGTGGCCCACAAGCGCGTGGCCCGCCTCGTGGTACGCGATGATCTTCTTCTCTTCCTCCGAGATCAGCCGGCTCTTGCGCTCCGGCCCGGAGATCACGCGCTCGATGGCCTCGTCGAGCTCCTTCATGTCGATCTTCTTCTTGCCGTGGCGGGCAGCGAGCAGCGCCGCCTCGTTCACGAGGTTGGCGAGGTCAGCGCCGGTGAAGCCCGGAGTGCGGCGCGCAAGCACCTCGAGCTCGATGTCGTCCTCCATCGGCTTGCCCCGCGCGTGGATCTTCAGGATCTCCTCGCGCCCCTTGAGGTCCGGGCGATCGACGGTGATCTGGCGGTCGAAGCGGCCCGGGCGCAGCAGCGCCGGGTCGAGGATGTCGGGACGGTTGGTCGCCGCGATCAGGATGACGTTGTCGTTCATGTCGAAGCCGTCCATCTCCACCAGGAGCTGGTTGAGCGTCTGCTCGCGCTCGTCGTGACCGCCGCCGAGGCCGGCGCCGCGCTGGCGGCCGACCGCGTCGATCTCGTCCATGAAGATGATGCAGGGGCTCGCGGCCTTGGCCTGCTCGAAGAGGTCGCGCACGCGGCTCGCGCCCACGCCCACGAACATCTCGACGAAGTCAGAACCCGATATCGAGAAGAACGGTACGGCAGCCTCGCCGGCGACCGCGCGGGCGAGCAGCGTCTTGCCGGTACCGGGAGGTCCGACAAGCAGCACGCCCTTGGGGATCTTGGCTCCCAGCGCCTGGAACTTGCCGGGGTTGGCGAGGAACTCCTTGATCTCCTCGAGCTCCTCGATGGCCTCATCTGCGCCGGCGACGTCTTTGAAGGTCACCCGGGGCTGATCGCGCGTCATGCGCTTGGCCTTGGCCTTGCCAAACGACATCACCTTGGAGTTGCCGCCCTGCATCTGGCTGAAGAAGTAGAGCATCACCAGGATGAGGATGCCGATGGGAAGCAGCGAAGTGAGCAGCCCGACCCACAGCGACGTGTTCTGCGGATCGATGGCGAACTCGACATCGCGGTGCTCGGCCATGAGTGCGTTGAAGGAGTCCTCGCCAGCCCACGTGGAGGTGAAGGACTTGAGCGCCGTCTCGCCCCGCTCGGCCGCCGCGTCGGTCGGGTAGTACTGGCCCTCGACAACGCGATCGTTGGCCTTGAAGGTGACCTCTGTGACGCGGTCGTCATCCAGCGCAGCAAGGAACTCGCTGGTGGTGAGCTCGGACGGACCCTCGGCAGCGCTGAACGTGCCGGTGACGAAGTATACGGCCGCCACGAGCAGGACCAGGTAGAGCAGAACGGTTCTCAGGTTCTTGTTCAAGTGCTCTCAGTCTCCTCCAGGAGGGTGATGTCGGTCGCTACTCTGCGTAGATCTCCCGTCGCAGGACGCCGATGTAGGGCAGGTTGCGGTATCTCTCGGCGTAGTCCAGGCCGTAGCCCACCACGAACTCATCGGCTACGTCGAAGCCGACGTACTTACAGGATATAGGTACCCGCTGCTTGTCCTTCTTGTACAGCAGCGAGACGATCTCGAGCGTCTTGGGCTTGCGTGAAGCCAGGTTCTTCAGCAGGTACTTCAGAGTCAGGCCGGTATCGATGATGTCCTCGACCACGAGCACGTTGCGGCCTTCGATGAGCTCCTCGAGGTCCTTGATGATGCGGACCACGCCCGAGGATTCCGTGGACGAGCCGTACGACGAGACGGCCATGAAGTCGATCTCGATGGGTGAGGTGATCTCACGGGCGAGGTCGGCGACGAAGAGCGCCGCACCGCGCAGGACGGCTACGAGCAGGATCGACTCCTCGCCATAGTCCCGGCTGATCTCCTCGCCGAGCTCAGCGATCCGCTTCTTGATATCGTCCTCGGTCAGAACGATGTGGTCGAGATCGGGGTGCATCCGTCACTCCTGTCCTTCGCGTGCGTCCGGCCAGCTACCCGGTTCGCCATGTGAGCCGCACAGCCCGGGTGGTATGCGGCCCCACCTTGTACTCGTCGCTCATCCTCACACCGGCGAGCCAGACGACCCGGTCCCCGTCACGTACGACCGGGACGCCGTGTCTCTCGCGACGGGGCACCTTCTCGTCGGCAAGCAGGTCGGCAAGCTTCTTCGTACCGTCCATGCCGAGGGGGCGTATCCGCTCCCCCTCACGCACCGGGCCGATGGTGAACTCGGCAGCGGCGCCCGGATCGACGACGACGCTCCGGCTCTCTCCGGCGACCTCTCCCGGATCGACCATCGTGGCCTCCAGCGACCCTGCCGGACCGAGGTCGACACTGCCCGGTAATGGGAGCAAAGAAGGTGCCACGCCCGGGTAGTGCTTCTCCCGGTGCGAAATCACTATTTTACCGTACTCGGTGAAGGCCCGCAGGCCGCACGCGAGGTCGCGGGCGAAGGCGTCGTCGTCCAGGCCGTCGACGATGGCCTCGATGTGGGCCGAGTCCAGGCGCGAGGCATGCGGGAAGGCGGCCTCGAGCGCCGACCGGATGGTCCTGCGCTGCATCGCGCGCGAGAGGGTCGCCATCATGGGGCGGTCGAGTGCCACCTCGCCGGGGTGGGCGTCTTCTGCGGAGAAGTCGCGGGCGAACGCGTCGGCCATGGCCGAGAGCATGTCGTCCTCATCGGCGAGGATGCGCATCGTGCGGGCGAGCGTTGCGTGCAGCGCGGGCTCGGCGGCGAGCAGAGCGGGGACGACCTCGTGGCGGATCCGAGCCCGCTGGCGCGAGGTGTCGAGGTTGGTGGC
>JAHYJI010000043.1 GCA_019429145.1 Coriobacteriia bacterium
CGCTTCGAGTTCCCGAAGGCCGTACTTGCGGAGTATGGCTTCGAGATGGCTCGCTGAGAGCGGCTCGCTGCGTCAGCTCACCCGATGAATCGCACCCGGCACGATCGGGTCGCGGCCTGACGGCGGTCCGCGGTCACGAGTTCGGCATCGAGACGTGCCGCCAGAGCGATGAAGGTGGCGTCGGAGAGGGCGATGCGCTCGGAGTGAGCGATGCGGGCCGCGTCGACGAGCAGGCCGTCGTCGGCTGGTGCGATGAGCAGGTCGACGTCGGCGAGGAACCGAACTGCCCGCTCGATCTCCTCTGGCGCGACCCTTCGGCACACCAGCGCGTTGATGAGTTCCAGGTGCAGATGGGCGGGAGCGAGCAGAGCGGTATCGTCGCGCTTGTGCTCCCGTAGCAGACCGACGGCGATGTCAGCCCCCTTTTCGGTAGCGTCGAACCACTTGAACGCGACCGAGCTGTCGATGACTACCGGTCTGCCGGTTGCGACCCGCAGCGGTCTACTCATCTCGGGGTTCGGGCGCAGGGGTGAGCCATTCGGGCACCTCCTCGCGCATCCGTCGGATGAGCGTCACGCCGTCAGGGCCCGGAGGTAGGCTCGCCCCGATCTCGCGCATGCCCTCGATCGCCCGCTCGATCCTCTCGGCACGAGCTTCACGTTCGCGCTCGTAGTCGAGTTGCGCGACGTAGTGGCCGACAGCTTCCTGGACAAACGCGCTACGGGGTATGCCCGCTGCCGCTGCCCTGCGGTCGATCTCCTCGAGCATGCCCCCGGGGAAGGAGATGTTGGCCTTTCCCATCGGTAGCCCTTCCGGTAGCACTAGTGGTAGCACTAAGTGTACGAAGGGAGGCGCGTCGCGTCAAAGTGACGCCCTACCCGCGCGCCCGCTCCCGCAGCGTCTCGAGCAGGCGCACCATCGCCAGCGTGTCCATCCCGCAGTACTCGACCAGATCGGCGTGCAGCTGCTCGACCTCGCGGGGCGGGAGCATCCCGCGCACGGACTTGAGGTAGCGCACGCTTGCGGCCGACCCGTCACCGAGCGCGAGGTCAGCGTAGGAGAGATCCGGGCACCACGCGGGCAGGACCCGCTTGATGGAGGTGAGCCCGTTGGTGGCCGGGTGCGTTGTGCGGTTGCGGATGATGGCTTCGAGGTCGACGAGGCGGGTGAGGATGGCACCGATCTGTCCGGCGAGGTCGGGGAGGGCCGCCGCGAGGTCGTTCAGGCGCGTGCGCTCGAAGGCCGTGTAGTGCATGACCGAGCCCGCGTTGTCGAGATCGGCGATGAGCCGCTCGGCAAGAGGGCGGCGAGGGTCATCGGCGGTGGTGTGGAGGTACTCCCGGTGCTCGTGCGAGCCGTCCTCGTGGTGCACGTGAACCGAGTACTGGAAGGGGATGGTCTGGTAGGGCCGGGTACCGGGCCAGAGTGGCAGCGCCGGGTTCACCGTCTCGAAGTCGAGATGGTAGACCGGCCAGGAGAGCGAAGCGAGGTCAAGGGCGAGGCCGGGCACGTCGACGTCGGGCAGCCCGCTCTTGACCACCCGCACCACTCTGGCCTGGGCGGGACTCAGCATCCGGAAGTCGTCGGGGATGTCACGGATGCACGTAACGCCCAGGTCGAGCAGGGCATGGAGCGCCTCCTCCCCCAGACGCGGCAGGCTCGTCACGGGGTGCTGGCCGTCAAGCCCGGCATGACAGTAGGAGGCGAAGTCACACTCGTAGGGCTTGCTGCACCGCGAGCCGATCCTGATCTCCGGCTCCGGGCCGGCGAGCATCGCGCGGAACTCCTCGAGCAGTGCGGGCACCTCGCCGATCACGGCCCGTGCCCGGTCGGTCACGTCCTCGATGGCGAAGAGCCGCGCCAGGTCGTAGGGGCCACCGTCCCACACGTATGAGGTGTCGAGGTGGACGATGTGGGCGCGCCGGACGGGCAGCCCGGCGCCCTCGGTCACGTAGACCTGCACGGCCGCATCGGTGATGTTCTCGTCTTTCACGCGGCTGCCCGACTTCACCTCGAAAAGGTCCCAGGTACCGTCGCCGACCGCGACGAGGGCGTCCACTCGCACGAGCACGCCGTCGTGATAGAAGGCGGGCTCGAACAGCGTGGTCGCCCCCTCGGCAAGCAGGCGTGAGGTGGTGGCGAGCGCCTTGTCGGTGTGCCGGTAGTCCTCGGTGACCTCCGCGCCGCCGGGGAAGAGTTGCTGCGCGAGCCGGCCGACCTCGGTGCCCTGGTCGAAGATCCACTGGCGCGCCTCGGTTACCGGCTCGGCGAGCTCGGGACGGTGTACGGCGAGCCACAGTGCCTTCTCGCACTGCAGGCCCTTCTGGAACCGTGACTTGGAGAGTCGTGTGCTCATGGCAGGAGCGTAGCAGACGGGTCTGACACGGCTCTGCCCCGACCCTTACTCCTACGGGACGAACGCGTGGCAGTCCCTGCACGTGCGGTCGATGAAGTCGCGGTGGTTCTCCGGCAGCGTGCTCTTCGGCTCGACGAAATGGCAGTCCGAGCAGCGCTGGAAGATGCCGCTGATCGTATGCGGGATGTCGGCGGCGTACGCGAGCGAGAGCCCTGCCGGGCCCGGCTCGCGGTTGTGGAACCGCGTATCCACCTGGTGGCAGAGCAGGCACTGGTCGGTCTCGAAGCGCAGGTGGCTCTCGGGGATGCCGAGATCGCGCCCCGGCTCGCCGTGGCAGAGGGGGCAGCGCGCGTCGCCCATCGTGATCGTGTGCGGCACGAGCACGCGCACGGCGGGGCGATGGCACGCCTCGCAGCTCTCCTCGGCGTAGAAGCGGTGCGTCACGGGCAGCATGTCCTGCTCGACGGTGTGGCACTCGAGGCAGGCGTCGGTGCGACGCGCGGGCGGGTGGGGGTTGTCGGGGGCGTGCCCGGCCCGGTCGGTGGGCGGGGAGACCACGCTGGCGGTCCACGTGAACGCCAGCGATGCGATGGCGAAGAGCGCCACGATGATCACGACCACGGTCGAAACTATGCGGTGGTGCACGGGCGGCCCTCCTTACACCATGTCGAATCGCTCGGTGTGCACCCGGTCGCGGGGCACACCGATGGCGGGCAGGGTCTTCTCCATCGCGTCCATGAGCGGTCCGGGACCGCAGATGAAGTACTGGAACCGCCGGTAGAGGGTCGGCGGGAGATAGCGGCTCAGCATGTCGGCGGTGACAAAGCCGGTCTCACCGTCCCAGCCCTCGGGCGGGTTCAGGAGCACGGTCACGAGTGTCAGCATGGGCATGCGTTCGGCCATCTCGGCGAGCTCCTCGCGAAACGTGAGGTCGTCGTAGTCGTTGGCTGCGTGGAACATGAAGACGGGCCGCGGGTCGACGCGGGTCTCGAGCGCCTGCAGCATCGCGTAGAGGGGCGTGATGCCAACCCCTCCGCCGATCAGGCAGTAGCCGGCGCCCTCCTCGCGGTCGATGGTGAACACGCCGTGCGGGCCGTCCACCCACGCCCTCGTGCCCGGCTCGACGTGAGGCACCACGTCGCGGGACCAGTCGCCGAGCTGTTTGATCGTGAAGGCGATCGTCCCGTCGTGGCTCGGGATGTCGCCGTTAGACGAGAAGGAGATGGGGTGCTGGTCGGCGGCGAACGGGCTTCGCCCGAACCCGATCCAGGCGAACTGTCCGGGCTCGAAACGGAAGCCCTCGTGTCCTACCGGTCGAAGCACGAGGGTGTGAGACTGTCCGTGCTCGGCACGGTTTTCGACGATCTCCCAGGGTCGGTGGAGGAGCGAGAGCGGCCTGAAGAACCGGTAGCGCAGGAACATTCCCACAAAGAACAGCAGGTAGACGATCCACAGCACGCGCATCACCGGGAGTGCCGCGAAGCGGCCGATGCCGAGCACGTGCGCGCCGGCGAACCCGATGAGTGCGATGGAGAGCAGCCCGTGCGTGACGTGCCAGACGCCGTAGGAGATGCGCAGCTGGCGCCGGTACACCGAAAGCCCCACGACGAGCGTCGCCATCAGGAACGCCACAGGCCCGGTGGTCACCGGCCAGGGGGTGTCGGCCGAGGGGATGAAGTAGCGGATCGTATACGCGCGGTCGGCGAGGAGCAGCACGGGGTGGGCGATCGCGAAGGCCATCGACATGATGCCGATCTGCCGGTGGAACTGGAGCAGAGAGTCCAGTCCGAAGGCGCCGGCCACGCCGCCGAAACGCGACACGAGTGCCAGCTCGGTGGCCATGAGCGCGAGTGCGATGTAGCCCACCGCGATCGCAAGATAGACGAGCGGGCTGGCCGCCTGTTGGGAGCCGAAGAAGACCACGCCGGCCACGAGCGGGAAGAGGATGAGTGTCAGGTACAGTCCGAACCAGAACACACCGCGTATGATCAGCCGCATGCGTGTCTACCTCGCGATCCCCGGCTCCGGCAAGCCACGGTTCCCCCTTCTTGTCTCGCAGTTCCCACTATACAGAACTCCCGGGGCCGTTGCGGGCGTGTGCGCCGGGCCGTTCGCGTTTCCTGTTTGTCGCCGCCGCGCGCTTCGAGCATCCTTACGACAGTGGATCGATGGTACGCCGCCCCGCTCCGGGGCGGGAAGGGAGCACTGGCACGCGTGAGACCGACCACGAGAGATGCGCTCAAGCGCGGGTATCGCGAGATTATGATCCGTCTCACGTCGGGGAGCTACCGCACCGTGCTCCGCTACCGGCGTTTCCGCTCCAGGCTGCCCATAGCCGGGAAGACCGTGCTCTTCGAGTCGTATCACGGCGCACGGATGTCGTGCGTGCCCTACGCGCTGTTCAAAGAGATGCTCGCCGACCCGGAGTTCGCCGACTTCCGCTTCGTGTGGACGTATAACCCGCATGACGATGGCGGCAACCTCATCCACGCGAAGTACGCGAAGCACCCCCGCGTGAGGTTCTACCGGCGACACAGCCGCGGGTATGTGAGGCACCTGGCGAGTGCGAAGTATCTCGTCAACAACAAGACCTTCCACCACTACTTCGTCAAGCGGCCCGAACAGGTGCACCTCACCTCGTGGCACGCCACCGCGTTCAAGACGCTCGGCAAGGACCAGTACGGATCGATGGGGCAGTACCACAACGTGACGCGCAACTACCTTCAGGCGGACTACCTCGTCATGCCCAACCGCTTCACGGCAGACGTCCTGCTCGACTCGTGCGATGTCCGCTCGGTGTTCCCCGGTATGGTCGTCGACGCCGGCTACCCGCGCAGCGACCTGACGATCAACGCCGACGGCGTGGCGGTCAAGCAGCAGCTAGCCGACCTCATCGGCATAGATCCGTCCAAGAAGACGGTGCTCTACGCCCCCACCTGGCGCGGTGAGGTCGGGGCCGCGATCGACACGAGCGACGTTATCGTCGAGAACATCACCGCACTCTCGGCAGGCCTGCCAGAGGGCTACGAGCTCCTGCTCAAGGTGCACGACCGCACCTACGCCTACGCCAAGGCCAATCCGGCGCTCGCAGGACTTGCCAACGTGCCGGATTGGTTCGAGACCAACGAGCTACTGGCGGCGGTCGACGTGCTGATCACCGACTACTCGTCGATCTGCTTCGACTACCTGTGCATGCGCAGGCCGATCATCCACTACGTGTTCGACCGTGCCGAGTACGAGCGGACGCGGGGGCTGTACTTCGACATGGAGACCGAGATGGCCGGGCCGCTGTGCCACACCGCCGAGGAGGTCAACCACGTCATCGCCGACATCGATGCCGTGGCCGGGGAGTACCGCGAGCGTCACGAGGCGCTCGTCGAACGCCTCGCATACAACGAGGACGGCAACGCCTCAAGGCGCGTCATCGACATCGTCTTCCGGGGCGAGCAGATGGAGTACACGTATCGCGTGGAGGACACGTCCAGGACGCGCGTGCTCGTCTACGCGGGCAAGCTGGGTGCCGAGAACGAGCGCCTGCTGCGCACGGTGTCCGATCTCGACTTCGAGCGGTTCGACGTCGCGCTGCTCTTCGACGGCTCGCCCGGGAAGCGCGGCGAGTACTACCTCACGAAGCTCGATCCGCAGATCAAGGTCTACTATCGAGTCTCCACTCCCGCCCGCAAGCATGCGAGCAGGATCGCCGAGCACGCCATAGCCCGGGGCGATGGCGAGTCCGGGGTGCCGGCGTCAAGGGTGAAGGACTGGCGCGAGGAGCTCCTCGGCTCGATCGGCTTCGATGTCGCTGTCGACATGTCCGGACGCGCGTCGGTGTGGCAGCTGATCTTCGCGCTCACGCCGTTTCGCAGGAGGATCGCCTTCATGCCCGAGCCTCTGCGCCACCAGGGCGGGACAGCGGTGCCGGCGTGGCTCGCCAGGCACTTCGACACGCTCGTGTGCACGAGCGATGCCGCGCTGCGCTACTACTGGGAGATGCTCGGAAGCCCTGTGCGCGACAAGCTGGTGTACTGGCCGGTTCCGCTCGAGCTCGACGGGCTGCTTGCGGATGTCGCCGCCGATGTCGCACACCTGACCGCAGCGATCGACTACTGCATCGACTGTGCAGCGAAGGGCGAGGAGCCACACTGCGAGCCTTCAGACCTCCTCTTCGAGTTCCGGGCCGGTGGTCTCGAGCCGCTCGACCTCGCCGAGCACCCCTCTCTCGGCGAAGCGGTGACCCGTCTCTCCTCGGCCACAGGCGCGAGGCTGGCCGGACTCGCCGGCGCACAATCCGGGAGCGAGCCCCGTCGCACCCTCGCCGAGCTGCTGCTTCCCGGCGGAAAGGCCTCGTCATGAGGGCCTTCGTTCGAAGCGCGTACGCGAGGTTCCTCCGGTTCGTGCGAGTCGTCGACGTATACAGTCGGCCGAGGTTTCGCGGTATGGCCCGGTACTCCCGCGCGTGCGCCCGGAGGCGTCCCGTGCAGGACAGGATCGTCCTGTTCGAGTCACGGCACGCGTCGAGGATGGGTGGCAGCCCCTTCGCGGTGTTCAGGACCATGCTCGACGACCCGTTCTACCGGGACTTCACCTTCGTCTGGGCACTGGACGACACGCGCAACCCCCTGCGCCGCAGGTACGCCCGGCGCGGCAACGTACGCTTCTGCCGGACGCACAGCCGCGCCTACGCGCGCACGTTGTGCACCGCCGGCTACCTGGTCAACGACACCGCGTGGCCCTTCTACTTCTCCAAGCGCCAGGGTCAGGTGTACGTCGCCACCGGTCACGGTACCCCCGTGAGGAAGTTCGGGACGGACCTCGGCGGCAGCACGGGTCAGGCCATGAGCCTCACTCGCGACCTCCTTCACACCGACTACCTCGTGATGCCCAACCGCTTCGCGAGTGAGACGATACTGCGCGCGGCTGACGTCGGCGGGATCTTCTCCGGCCGGGTGATCGAGGAGGGTCACCCGCGGTCAGACCTCACACTCGCGCACACGCGTGACGAGGCGGCCTCCCGCCTTGCCGACGTCTGCGGGGTCGACCCGGCCACACGAATCGTGCTCTACGCGCCCGAGTGGCGGAGAGAGGCCGGGGTGCAACGCGAGATTCCGGAGGTGACACTCGCGAACCTCGCCGGGCTGCGCGCCCACCTGCCGGAGGACCACGAACTGCTGTTCGCCGCGCACGACCCGTTCGCGCTCGCCGCGCGACCGGACCTCGCGGGCGTCAGGTTCGTTCCGGACTGGATGGACATGAACGAGGTGCTGGCTGCGGCCGACGTGCTCGTCACGGACTACTCACCCTACCTCTTCGACTACCTCGTGCTCGGGCGCCCGATCGTCCTTCTCGTTCCAGACCTCGGGCGCCATGTCGCCGAGGGGACCCTTTACTTCGACATGCACCGGATGCCGGGACCGCTGTGCGCTACTGCTGAAGATGCCGCAGCGGCGGCCGTGAAGGCGGAAGCGGATCGTGATGCCCACGAGCGGATGGCTTCGGCGATGCGTGAGGAGTACTGTGCCGCAGACGACGGGCGCGCCTCGGCACGCGTGTGCGACATCGTCTTCAGGGGTGCCGACTCAGGCTCCTCCTACCGACCGGAGGAGACCGGCAGGAAGCGGCTGTTGATCGCGGGATGTGACTTCGAGTCCAACGGCCGCTCTTTCGAGGTGGTCGACTTCTCGCGCGAGCTCGACCACTCCCGCTTCGATCTCACCGTGCTGTTCACGGGCCGCGTGACGCTCGGGCGCGCGCGGCTGCTGCGGATGCTGCATCCCCGTACGCGGATCGTGTACGCGCCCGGCCGCTGGACGCTTTCACCACGCGACTACCTGCGCCTTGCCGCGCACCGGGCGAAGACCCCCGAGGAGCGCTGCGCGCCGGAGGAGATCGAGCGCGTGCGCGGGTACTTCGAGGACGAGCGCCGCCGCCTCCTCGGGGAGGTGACCTTCGACGTCGCGGTGTGTTTCACCGACCGGCTGAGCTCGATGACCTACCTGCTGTCGGTCTGTGAGTTCCCTCGCCGCATCATGTGGCTTGCCGAGCCGTCCGGGGCTGCGAAGCTGCTGCCGGTCGACTTCGTGATGGAGCGGTTCGACCGGATCCTCTGTGCCCCCGGGACGTATGTCTCCCCGTTGCTCAGTCGGATCGCGAGGGCGGAGCGGGTGTCGGGCACGCCGGACGGCGAATCCATCGTGCAGACGATCGACCGGTTCTCCGGGTTCGAGAACTCGATCGACATGATGCACGCGGAGGAGATGAAGCAGATCGAGCGGCGCATCCCGCTCGCGCTCGCGGGCGCGGGCCTCGACTCGCACTCCGCTGCCTACGCTGCCGAGTACGAGCGGTTGCGCGCGGCAGCGGAGTCGGACATGAGTGAGCTCACCGACGCTGTCCGCGCGCACGTCAGCGTGCACGAGCGATCTCACGGTCTCGACCATGCCGCGCGCGACCGGCGGATCATCGAGACGTTCTACCGGGTGGCCGGGCATTGAGGCCGGGGCCCATGATGGCAGGTGGGCGGTTGTCTGCCCGCCTGACCGAGAGGAGCGCAGCGTGCACATAGTCGAAGCGACAGACGCGGACCTGGCAGACGTGCTGCACGTCGAGCGCGCAGCGTTCGGTCAGGAGGACGAGGCCGAGCTGGTCGCCAACCTGCTCGCCGACCCGACGGCACAGCCGCTCCTTTCGCTCATCGCCCGCGAGGGCGAGCGCGCGGTGGGCCACATCCTGTTCACGGCGGCCCGTATCGAAGGCGCCCCGGACGTAAGCGCGACGCTTCTCGCGCCTCGGGCCGTGATGCCGGATGCGCAGAAGCGCGGGATCGGTGGCGCACTCATCGGGCGTGGCGTGGAGCTCCTGGCCGAGGGCGGCGCCGACCTGGTGTTCGTGGCCGGGCACCCCGGTTACTACCCGCGCCACGGGTTCGAGGTCGCAGGCCGTCTCGGCTTTGCCCCGCCTTACCCGATCCCCGAGAAGGATGCCGACGCATGGATGGTACGCGCGCTCACTACCGGGCTCGTCGGCTCTGTGAGCGGGAAGGTCATCTGCGCTGAAGCGCTGGACAGGCCCGAGTACTGGCGGGAGTAGCCGGTCGCCTGGGCGCACCGGGTACAAATCCGGTATGGACGCACTCGGCCCGACAGTTCTCGTCGTCAACTCTGGCAGCTCGTCGCTGAAGTACGAGCTGTTCTCGATGGAGCCCCGGCGGTCGCTCCTGGAGGGCGAGATCGAGGGCATCGGCGGGTCGGACGACGACTACACGACCGCAATGGAGCGTGTCTTCGATGCGCTTGCCGAAGCGGGCGTTCTCGGAGACTCCTGCGAGCTCACGGCCATCGGCCACCGGGTGGTGCATGGCGGCGATGCGTTCGCCGACCCCGTGCTCATCGATGACGAGACCGTCGAGCGCATCCGCCGGCTCGCGCTCTTCGCCCCGCTGCACATCGGCGCCAACCTCGCGGGCATCTCGGCCGCGCGTGCGGTGTGTCCGGGCATCCCCCATGTCGCGGTCTTCGACACGGCGTTCCACCGGACACTCCCCGAGTACGCGCGCGAGTACGCGCTCCCGCGCGCGCTCGCCCGCGAGCACGGGATCCGCCGCTACGGCTTCCATGGTACGTCGCACGAGTACGTCGCCCGGCAGGCGGCGCTGCTCCTCGGCAAGCCGATCGAGGAACTGAACCTCATCACGCTGCATCTCGGTAACGGGGCGAGCGTGACGGCCATCCGTGGTGGGCAGAGCGTGGACACCTCGATGGGCATGACGCCGCTCGAGGGGCTCGTCATGGGAACGCGCTGCGGGGATGTCGACCCGGCGGTACCGCTCCTCATCCGCGAACTCACCGACCTGAGTAGGGAGGACGTGCACCGCGTCCTGAACAACGAGAGCGGGCTCAAGGGCCTGTGTGGCGAGCGCGACATGCGCGAGGTCCACAAGCTCGTTGACGCCGGCGACCCCGACGCAGCCCTTGCACTCGAGATGTTCTGCTACCGCGCGAAGAAGTACATCGGAGCTTACTGTGCCGTGCTGGGGAGCGTGGACGCGGTCGTCTTCACGGCCGGCATCGGAGAGAACGATCCCGACGTTCGCGCGCGGGTCTGCGAGGGACTCGAGATGTTCGGGATCGCTGTCGACCCGCAGCGCAACACCGCGCCGGCATCCGGGCCGCGTCCCATCTCGCCCGACGGCGCGCCTACGGCCGTGCTTGTCATCCCTACCGACGAGGAAGCCGAGATCGCCCGGCTGACCTACGACTGCCTGACAGAGGAGTGAGTCGCTATGAACGCGAGCGAGGAGACCCGGACCGAGCGCACGCTCTCCACCGAGGAGCTTGCGCGCATCGATGCGTGGTGGCGGGCGGCGAACTACCTGTCCGTAGGGCAGATATACCTGCTCGACAACCCGCTGCTGGAGGAGCCGCTTGCGGTCGAGCACATCAAGCCGCGGCTCCTCGGCCACTGGGGCACCACTCCGGGGCTGAACTTCATCTACGCCCACCTCAACCGGATCATCCAGCGCCACGACCTTGAGATCATCTACGTGACCGGGCCCGGTCACGGGGGACCGGCGCTGGTGGCGAGCACGTGGCTCGAGGGGACCTTCTCCGAGTACTATCACGACGTCCCGCTCGACCGCCGGGGGATGGCCCGGCTCTTCAAGCAGTTCTCCTTCCCGGGCGGCATTCCGAGCCACGTCGCACCGGAGGTGCCCGGCTCGATCCATGAGGGAGGGGAGCTCAGCTACTCGCTCTCACACGCGTTCGGGGCGGCATTCGACAACCCCGATCTGGTGGTGGCCTGCGTCATCGGCGACGGCGAGGCCGAGACCGGTCCGCTTGCTGCCGCATGGCACTCGAACAAGTTCCTCAACCCCTGCAGGGACGGCGCGGTGCTGCCGATCCTGCATCTCAACGGCTACAAGATCGCCAACCCGGCGGTTCTCGCGCGCATCCCGCGCAGCGAGCTCACGGCCATGCTGGAGGGCAACGGCTGGAAGCCGTACTTCGTGGAGGGTGACGACCCTGAGGTCATGCACGAGCTCATGGCTGCCACGCTCGACTCGGTGACCGGGGAGATCCGCGCTATTCAGCAGGGGTGTCGTGCCGAGGGGACGAAGGACCGCCAGATCTGGCCGATGATCGTGCTCGTCACCCCCAAGGGCTGGACCGGGCCGGATGTGGTCGACGGCAAGCAGGTCGAGGGCTACTGGCGCTCGCACCAGGTGCCGCTCTCCGGCATGCGGGAGGATCCCGAGCACCTCAAGATGCTCGAGGAGTGGATGCGCTCGTATCGCCCCGAGGAGCTCTTCGATGAGAATGGCACCCCGGTGCCCGAGATCCGGGCGCTCGCGCCTCAGGGCGCGCGCCGGATGGGCGCCAACCCGCACGCCAACGGAGGCCTGCTCCGCAAGGACCTCGACCTGCCGGACTTCCGCGACTACGCGATCGAGGTGCCCGAACCGGGGCGTACCGTGGCCGAGGCCACCAAGGTACTCGGCGTGTGGCTTCGCGACGTCATGGCCGCGAACATGGACGATTTCCGCATCTTCGGTCCGGACGAGACCGCCTCGAACCGCCTCGACGCGGTGTTCGAGGTGAGCCCGAAGACCTGGGTCGCCGAGTACCTGCCGGTCGACGCCCAGGACGGCCATCTCGCGCCTGACGGGCGGGTCATGGAGATCTTAAGCGAGCACACCTGCCTCGGCTGGCTCGAGGGCTACGTGCTGACGGGACGGCACGGGCTGTTCAACACCTACGAGGCGTTCGCGCACATCGTCGATTCGATGTTCAACCAGCACGCGAAGTGGCTGAAGGTAGCGTCGCACGAGATCGAGTGGCGGGCCTCGATCTCCTCGGTGAACATCCTGATGTCCTCACACGTGTGGCGCCAGGACCACAACGGCTTCTCGCACCAGGACCCGGGATTCATCGACAACGTGGTCAACAAGAAAGGCGACGTGATCCGCGTCTACCTCCCGCCGGACGCGAACTCGCTGCTCGTGATAGGCGACCGGTGTTTGCGCAGCCGCGACCACGTGAACGTGATCGTCGCCGGCAAGCAGCCCGGGCTGCAGTACATGACGATGGATCAGGCGGCAAAGCACTGCTCGAACGGCATCGGTATCTGGGAGTGGGCGAGCAACGACTACGGCGAGGACCCCGACGTGGTGATGGCGTGCTGCGGAGACGTCCCCTCGCTGGAGACGCTCGCGGCAGTCGATCTGCTACGTGAGTGGGCGCCGGAGCTCAAGGTCAGGGTGGTCAACGTCGTCGATCTCATGACGCTGACACCGCCCGAGGAGCATCCCCACGGCATCTCGGACAAGGACTTCGACGCGCTGTTCACGACAGACGCGCCCATCATATTCGCGTTCCATGGCTACCCGTGGCTCATCCACCGCCTCGCGTACCGGCGCACGAACCACCACAACCTCCACGTGCGCGGCTACAAGGAGGAGGGGACCACGACCACGCCCTTCGACATGGCGGTCCGAAACGATATCGACCGGTACCACCTGTTCGGCGACGTCGTCGACCGGGTCGACGCGCTGACGCCGATCGCCGCATACGCGCGCCAGTTCATACGGGACAAGCTCGTCGAGCACCGGGAGTACATCGACACGTACGGTGAGGACATGCCGGCCATTCGCGACTGGCGCTGGCCGGAGTAGGCGATAAGGCCCGGGGTAGCCGGCCCGGTCCGGGAGGTGATCGCAGTGCCCGTCAACGACTCCGCCGGGTCGCGCACACGAGGCGCGCGCCTCGACGCGAAGCAGGCCCGGGCGATCGCCGGGTGCATCGCCGCCGGGGAGCGTCACACGCAGATTGCGGAGCGCTTCGGCGTCTCGGTCGAGACGGTGGGCGCGATCAAGAGCGGTAAGCGGTGGGCCGGGGCGATCGACGATGAGCTCCGCGCGCGGATGGGTGCGGCGTCGGGCGGTACCGCTCTGGACGCTGCCGGGGCGCGAGGGGTCATGGCCGCGCTCGAGGTGGGGCGCCCGGGCAGCGAGATCGCCGCTGAGTTCGGCATCAGCCCCAGCATGGTGAGCGCGATCAAGCGCGGGGAGGCGTGGTCGGCGCTCGACCCCGAGCTCCCCTCGCGACTGGCGCAGAGGCCGCAGAGGGGCAAGGCGCTTACCGAGGACCAGGTCGCGCTGATCAAGCGCCGGCTCCTCGACGGCTGGTCGTCGAGGAAGGTCGCCGCCGAGTTCGGCGTTTCCGCGTCGACCGTACAGGCGATCGCGCAGGGCAGGACGTGGGCGGAGGTTGAGCCGGGCGAAGCCGGGGAGAATCCGGCTGAAGATCCGGGCGGCTGACAGCCAGACGGTCACGTCCGCTCGTGCAAGGTGGAATCCTTTTCGCTAGGCACGCGTCCGTCGGCGCGACGCCGAACCATGTCGGATAGCGAGAGTGCGCAGGTGTACCTGGTGCCAGCCCGCGGGGATTCCCAGAAGATCAGATTCATCGACCTGCACCAGGACATGCTGTCCGGCGTGTCGAGGCTCGATGGCGGTTTCCCGATGTATGGCTCGAACTACCTCACCGGCGCGTCGCATGCCTCAGCCGTCTGGTCCTCCCTCTACCCGCACACGCCCGGGAGCTCTCTCATCGGCGAGCTGCACGCTCACCGCGAGTTGCTCGGGTCTCACAGCTCCTCGCTCCGGCTCATCACCACCGTTGCAGACCTGGATGCTGACGATCCGCGGACGGGCCTACTGCCGCATTCGGAGGGTTTTAACCTGTCATCTGTCGAGCCCGACGTGCTCGACTCCCTCTGGACGGAGCACTCACTGCGCAGCCTTGCGCTGACCTGGAACCACGAGACCGAGTACGGGTTCAGCTGCTACGACGACGGCGCCGCCCCGCTCAAGCCGGCCGGACGGCAGCTGGTCCGCGCACTCGAGCACAGCCCGCTCATGCTCGACCTGGCTCACCTGAACGACGCCGGCTTCTACGAGGCGCTCGAGCTGTACGCGCCCCCGGTGCTCGTGACGCACACGTTCTGCCGGGCGTTGACCGACCACCCGCGGGGCCTGACCGACGAGCAGCTGCGAGCCCTCGGCGATCACGGCGGACTCATCGGGCTGGCGTTCGACCCCGACTTCCTGGGCCAGGGATCGATCGACGAGGCGCTGCGTCACGTCGAGAGGATCGTGTCGCTGGCCGGAGAGGGAACGGTTTCGATCGGCAGCGATTGGGGCGTGGTGACCATGGGCGAGCTGGGAGACCACGAAGCGCTTGCGGGACTGCTCGCTGCGGTCGCCGCACGCTACGGCGCCGATCTCGCCGAGAGGTTCGCGTTCTCCAACGCCTACGATTTCTTGAGCGCCGGGCTACCCGTCGAGCACGCGGTCGTCTAGTTTCTGTTCGAGCTCGGGGAACGCCTGCACCACCATCTCGACCAGCCGGTCGGGTGAGCGCGTGAGCGCATCGGTGGCAGGGATGCCGAGTTCGGACTCGTACCGCTCTATCGCACCGCCCACCTCGGCATCGGTCATGTTCTCGTGGTTGATGGTGATGCCGATGACCTTC
>JAHYJI010000044.1 GCA_019429145.1 Coriobacteriia bacterium
GCCCGGTGCAGATCGGCGTCCAGATAGATGGTGGCTCGCTTCGACTCGGCTGACACACGGATCACCTCCCCGGTCGACAGTAACGCTTTGACGTTCTGACGTCAAAGCGTTAGTCAACGAGGTGCATCCAGTGAAGCCTCACACGCCCCTACCGCCCGTCGAGGGCCTCCTGCAGCCCCGGCAGCGCCTCCTCGGCAGCCGCACGACCGAGCGCCTCCATCTCGTCGACCAGACTGAAGTCCCACGGCGGCATGCCCGCCAGCGCCGGGCAGATCAGACAGTCGGCGGCCTGCTCGTCGGCGGCCTGCGTCGCCCGGCTGCGGATGTCGAACGTCATCAGGAGCATGTCGCGTACGTTGTGCGGCCGGTGGTCGCCGGTCAGGTCCGGGACGATGTCGACCGCGATCACGTAGTCCGCGCCGAGGTCACGCGCGACCCTCACCGGCAGGTTGGCCACCGTACCGCCGTCGATCAGCAGCCTGTCGCCCAGCTCGACCGGCGGAAAGAGGCCCGGTACCGCGGAGGACGCAGTCACCGCCCCGGCGACGGAACCCTCGCTCAGCACCACCTGCGTGCCGGTCAGGACGTCACAGGCCACCGCGGCGAACGGCACGTCGAGATCGGTAAAGTCGCGCCCGCCGACCTCGTCTTCCACGAAACGCCGCAGGGGAGTCGTGTCGAGCACCGAGAGGCGTCCGGGCAGGCTCAGCCGCGTGAGATCGCTCCACTTCAGCGAGCGCATCACGCGAAGCATCTCGTCGACCGCCAGGCCACTCGCATACCCGGCACCGATGATGGCGCCCGCGCTCGTGCCGACTATCAGGTCGGGCTTGATGCCCTCGCGCTCCAGGACCTCAAGCACGCCGAGGTGTGCCGCACCGCGCACTCCACCGCCCCCGAGCGCGAGCCCCACTGTGCGCGGCGCCGCGGACTTCGAGGGCCCGTGCTTGAGCCAGTCGAGGAGCCCCATCAGGGACCGCTTGGACCTGCCGGCGCCCCATCCGGCTCGCTGCTCCGGACAAACACCACCGAGAGCAGGTACGCGGCACCGAGCATGACGACGATCGGAAGCGAGGCCACCGCCGCAAGGCGCAGCACGGTCACACCCGGCACGATGAATCCGGCCACGAGTGTCACGAGCAGCGCGAGCGGAAGCGCAATCCAGACCGCGCGGGCCCGACGTCCGAGTGCCGCCGCAGGCCGTCGCGCAGCGTCGACCGCGATCGCCGCGCACAGGAGCGGAACGCCGTAGCGGACCAGGTAGCCCATCGCGATGGCGAGGGGCGTGAGCGCCGCATCCTGGTGCACTATCCGGCCACCTCGGCCAGACGCGCCATGACGGTCGTGAAGAACGGGCGGCCATCGGTGGTCCCGACGAGCGGGTCGACCGCGCGCTCGGGGTGCGGCATGAGCCCGAACACGTTGCCGCGCTCGTTGCAGATGCCGGCGATGTCGTCGAGCGCGCCGTTAGGCGCCGAGCCGCCGGGCGCGCGCGAGCCGTCCGGCTCGCAGTAGCGCAGGACGACCTGGCCGTTGGCGTTCAGGCGCTCGAGCGTCTCGGCGTCGCAGTAGTAGTTGCCCTCGTTGTGGTTGACCGGGATGTCCACCACGGTGCCCTCGGGCAGGTTGACCCAGTGGCACACCGAACGCTCGGCCCGCAGCGGCTGCGGGTGGCAGATGAACTTCAGCCCGGTGTTGCGCAGCAGAGCGCCGGGGAGCAGGTGTGCCTCGGTGAGTATCTGGAAGCCGTTGCAGATGCCCATGACCGGCCCGCCGCGCTCGGCAAAGCGCACGACCTCGGACATGACCGGGCTGAAGCGGGCCACCGCTCCGCAGCGGATGTAGTCGCCGTAGGAGAAGCCGCCCGGCAGGACGAGCGCGTCAAAGCCGGCAAGGTCGGTGTCGCCGTGCCAGACGTACTCGGCACCGATGCCCAGCTCATGGGCAGCGTGCACGACGTCCTGCTCGCAGTTGGAGCCGGGAAAGAGCACCACGCCGAGGCGCATCGGCTACGCCTCCCCCTCGGTCACGATCCGGTAGTCCTCGATCACGGGGTTGGCAAGCAGGCGCTCGCACATCTCGCGCACCGTCTCGAGCCCGGCATCGGCCTCGATCTGGATGTACTTGCCGATCTTCACACTCTGAATCCCCTCGTAGCCGAGGTTTGCCAGCGCGCGCTCGGCAGTCGCGCCGGGCGGATCGAAGATGCCCTGCTTGTACGTGACGTACACCTCGTACCGTGCCATCGCGTGCCTCTCCTCTACGAGTCGGAGTCCGATTCGGTCTTGGTCGCTGCCGCCTTCGCGTCCGCACCCTTCTTGGCTGCGTTCTTGTCGGCCTTCTTGCCGGGGCTCTTGGCAGCCTTCGCAGCCTCGATGGCGGCCTTGCGCATCTTGCGGAGTTTCGTGAAGTCGACGTAGAACGCGGCGAAGATGCAGCCGTAGGCAAGCCCGAGCACGATGTTGCCGAGCATGGTCGCCTGCTGCCACCAGGCAAGTGCCGAGAAGACGATCGCAGCCCCGAGAAGCGCCAGCCAGATCTTGCGCCACCGGCGGTACTCGGGATCGGGCGGCACCGGCGCGAGCAGGCTCGGACGCGTCTTCTTCTTGGGCTTGACGGCCTGCGTGGCGGTATCACCGGCAGCGCGCTTGGGCTTGGCCGATGCCGACGAGCGCCGGGTCTTGCCGAGCTCGTGGCCCTTCTGGTACCGGGGGTTGGCCGGGTTCCTGCGTGCCATAGGCTTTACGCGTTCCCTTCAGGTTCGAATCGGCGGCCCGTGATCATCTCGTAGGCCTGGATGTACTTCGCACTCGTCGCCTCGGCGACCTCACGCGGCAGTCGCGGCGGCTCGGACGTCTTGTCCCAGCCGGTGTCCTCGAGCCAGTCGCGTACGAACTGCTTGTCGAATGAGGGTTGTCCGTGTCCGGGCTCGTAGCTCGACGCCGGCCAGAAGCGGCTCGAGTCCGGGGTGAGCACCTCGTCGATCAGCGTGATGCGCCCGCGCACCCGCCCGAACTCGAACTTCGTGTCGGCGATGATGATGCCCCGCTTGGCAGCGTGCTCGCGCGCGGCGGAGTAGACGTCGATCGAGAGCCGCTTGAGCTCCCCGGCAGGCTTCTCGCCGATGATCTCGACCATGCGCTCGAAGGAGATGTTCTCGTCGTGATCGCCGATCTCGGCCTTGGTCGAGGGCGTGAACAGCGGCTCGGGCAGCTGCTCGGACTCCTGCATCCCGCCGGGCAGCGGGATGCTGCACACCGAGGCGGAGCGCAGGTACTCCTTCCAGCCGCTACCGGCCAGATACCCGCGCACTATGCACTCGACCGGGAACACCGTTGCCTTGTGCACGAGCATGAACCGGCCGCGCAGCTCGTCTGCGTGCGGCGCGAACTCGGCCGGGAGATCGCGCACGTCGGCGGAGATGAAGTGGTTCTCGACGATCCCGTCGAGCAGGTCGAACCAGAAGAGCGAGAGTTTGGTCAGGACCTCACCCTTGTACGGGATGGGGTCCGGCAACACCACGTCAAACGCGCTGATGCGGTCCGATGCGACGAGCAGTAGACGATCGCCCAGGTCGTACAGGTCACGGACTTTGCCCTGAGCGTCGGGTTGAAGGCCCTGCGGCTGCATCGCAGTCGCTCCTTTCGGGTCTTCTCGCGGCGGATGCCGCTACCCTGCTGCGGCTGGCGCTGCGGGAGCGGCGGTACGCGGTCATTGTAGGTCAAAGCGGGGTGGCGGAGTAGGGCGTAGCATGGCGCCGGTGGGCCACTCGCGCCTAGAAGCCCGTGTAGAGAACTCCGATGTAGACCACGTATGTGGCGAGCAAGACACCACCCGCGAGGCGTCCGATGCGGGAGCGCCAGAGCAGGAACACCGTGAGCACGATCGCCGAGGCCAGCATCACCCAGATGTCGAACGAGGCGATGGCCTCGCTCACCGTGAGCGGGCTGACGAGTGCCGTGATGGCGATGATGCCGAGTGAGTTGAAGAGGTTGCTGCCCACGACGTTGCCCACTGCGACGTCAGCGTGTCCGCGGGCAGCCGCCATCACCGAGGTCGCGAGTTCGGGAAGCGAGGTGCCGAGCGCGACGAGCGTCAGGCCGATGACGGCCTCCGGTACGCCGAACGAGCGCGCGATCTCACCCGCGCCCGTCACGAGCAGCCGCGAGCCCACGACAAGTGCCGCGAGTCCCGCTCCGAGTTCGACCAGGCCCAGCCAGAGCCGGCTGGTCACCGCGTCGAACTCCTCGGCCTCGTGAGCGTGCAGTTCGGCTCCGGGCGAATCGCGGTAGATCTCGGCCCAGTAGGAGTACCAGACATACGCGATGAGTGCCCCGACCATCAGCCCGCCCTGCCAGCGCTCGATGCCTCCACGCATCGCCAGCCCTGCAAGAAGTGCCGATGAGCCGAGCATGACGAGCACGTCCCGGCGCAGCTCGGCAGGCTTGACGACGATCGGCGAGATGAGGGCCGAGAGACCGATGATGAGCAGCACGTTGGCGACGTTGCTGCCCACCACGTTGCCGACCGCCATGTCCACCTGGCCGCGGAGAGCAGCTTCCAGACTCACGAGCAGCTCGGGCGCGGACGTGCAGAAGGCCACGATGGTCATGCCGATGAGTAGCGGAGAGACGCCCATCCGGCGCGAGACGGAGACCGCACCGCGCACGAGCCACTCCCCGCCGGCGAACAGCAGTACGAACCCGCCGAGGGCAAGCAGATACATCATCAGAGCGCAGACCCTTTCTCACGTCCGGACGGCGAACCAGTGTAGCGCAATCGCTGCCCGAACGATGCGAGAGTCCGGAAGACTAGGGTGCGAGCGGCAGCCGGAGCGTGAAGAGCGTGCCCCCACCGGGCCTGCGCTCGGCGGTGACCAGGCCGCCGTGGCGCTCGACGATCTCCTTGACGATCGCAAGCCCGATCCCCAGACCGCCCGTGGAGGTGTCCCGCGCCGAGTCGGCACGCCAGAAACGCGAGAAGACCCGGTCGGTGTCCTCCTCCGCGATGCCGATACCGGTGTCGGCGACCCGGATCACCGCGCGGTCTCCCTCCGCACGCAGGCTCACCTCGACGCGCCCGCCCTCAGGCGTGTAGCGCGCGGCATTGGAGAGCAGGTTGCCCACCGCCTGGGTGAGGCGGTCGGCGTCGCCGAGGATGCGCACGCCAGTCGCGAGTTGCTCCACGAGTTCGAGCTCGCACGACTCGATGAGCACGCGGTGAGCGTCGAGCGCCGCGCGCACGGGCAAGTCGGCCGGAAGCGGCTCGCTTCGCATCGGCACCGTGCCGCGCTCGAGGCGCGTGAGCTCGAGGATGCCGTCGGCCAGACGCGCAAGGCGCACGGTCTCATCGCGCACGACGGCCAGGCGCTCGTCGTCGGCGGGCAGGACACCGTCCTGCATCGCCTCGACGGTCGCCTGGATCGCCATCAGGGGCGTGCGGAGTTCGTGCGCGACGTCGGCCGTCAGACGCCGCTCGAGTTCGCGGTCGGCCTCGATCGCGTCGGCCATCTCGTCGAAGGTGGTGCCCAGCAGCCCGATCGCGTCGTCGCCACGGACGCCGCTTCGCGCGTCGCGCGCTCCAGAGCGTAGTGCCTCGGCGGTCTCGGTGATGCGGTCGATGGGCCGGACGAGTCCGGCGGCGAAGACGAGGCCGGCAAGGGACGCGGAGGCCACGGCAAACAACCCGGCGGCTGCCAGGCCGTAGAAGCTCGAGCGCCTGAACGCGATATCGTTCTCGCTCATAAGTCCCTGTGGCGAGAGCGGCCAGACCCTGACGATGCCCACCACCTCGCCCGAGACCACGACCGGAGCCGTCTCGACCTGACCGGTGGGCTCCGTGACCCCGGTGGGGAACTGCCGGTGGAAGCCCTCGGCAAGGCCGCCCATGACGGAGTCGTCGTAGATGACGTCGCCCTGCGGGTCGAGCACCTGCAGTCCCAGCCCGCTCATGATGCCAAAGCGCGGCATCTGCGCGAACGCCTCGAGCGTCCATCCGCCGGCGTCCTCGTAGAAGCGCGAGAGCATCGAGGCCGCACCTGCCGACGTGTTCTGGAGTCCCTCACGCACGTAGGCATCGAACTGCGCTGCCCACACCGTGCTCAGGATGACGGCCGCAAGACCGGCTGTGAGCAGGGCGACTCCCGCGAAGGCGAGCGCCACGCGGCGGGTGAGGCGCCCGCGCGCCAGACCGAATCCGGACGTGAGTCCAGACACACTGCTGGCGATCAGCGGCACTAGTCCTCCTCGGCCTGAGGCGCCTCGAAGCGGTAGCCCACGCCGTGCACGGTCCAGATGAAGCGGGGCTCACGCGGGTCGTCGTGGATCTTGGCCCGCAGGTTCTTCACGTGGCTGTCGATGGTCCGCTCGTAGCCCTCGAAGTCGTAGCCGAGGACCTTCTCGACGAGCTCCATGCGCGTGTAGACGCGGCCCGGATAGCGCGCCAGCGTGACGAGCAGCTTGAACTCGCTCGCGGTCAGATCCAGTTCCTCGCCGTTCAGGAAGGTCTTGTGGCCGGCGACGTCGATGACGAGATGTCCGAAGTCGAGGCGGTCGCGTTGCGGCTCCTCGTCGGCGCGGGCACGGCGCAGGAGCGCACGCACGCGGGCGACAAGTTCGCGGGGCGAGAACGGCTTGACGAGGTAGTCGTCGGCGCCCAGCTCCAGGCCGGCGATGCGGTCCTCGGTCTCGCCCTTGGCCGTGAGCATGATGATCGGGACGTCGGATGTGTCGCGGATCGAGCGGCAGACCTCTTCGCCGCTGATCTTCGGCAGCATCAGGTCGAGCACCACCACGTCGAAGCGGTGCTTCTCGAACTCGGTGAGCGCGATCTCTCCGTCGGCTGCCGGGGTGACCCAGTACCCCTCGCGTTCGAGATACGCACTTACGGCATCGCGTATCGCCTTCTCGTCCTCGACGAGCAGGATGCGGCGTGCGGGGTTGGCCATCGTGTCCCTCCTGTGCTGCGCGAACAGGTCCGACAATGCAAAGTCTAGACCCTGGAAGCGACCCTCGCACGGATACACGGGAACTCCATACCCATGCGAAGCGGAGAGTCCGGCGGCGTCAGGCGGTGCGCAGCGCCTCGGCAAGCGTCGGCGGCAGTCCGGCGGCGATGACCGCCCCGGCAACCGAGTCGACGTCGTAGGGGACGCGATGGATGCCGAGGCCGACCCAGGTGTCGGTTCTGCCCGCAGGTGCGGTGTAGTGATCGTCCGCCGCTGCGGCCCGCACCTCGTCGGCGGTGCCGATGAGTAGCTCGACCCAGCAGGCACGCGGGTCGCCGTCCTTGGGCTTGCCGACCGAGCCGGAGTTGACGTAGTGGACGAGCGGGCTGTCCGTGTCGTCGGGGTCGACCCGAAACGAGCGGTGATACGGGATGTGCACGTGTCCGCAGCACACCACGTCGGCCTGCGCCTCGCCGGCAAGCCGCGCGAGCTGCTTCTCGCCGCGATCGGGCATGAGGTACTCGTTGATGCGCCGCGGGCTCCCGTGCGTCAGCAGGACGCGGACTCCCGCCTCCTCGAGACGGATCTCCGTCTGCAGCGACAGCAGCCACTGCGCGTCCGCGTCCCCGACGGACCTCTCGGTGAACGCGTAGCTCGCAGCGCCGTCCGAGACCGCCTGGTCGGTCGCGTAGTAGCAGCCGCACGACCCGCTTCGGTCACCCACACCCTGATCGTAGTTGCCGCGGATGACCGGGTCGCCGGTCGCTCGTACCATCTCGATCACACCGGCAGGATCCGGCCCGTAGCCGACCAGGTCACCGAGGCAGTAGCGCTCGGCGGGCCCGTTTGCCTCAAGGTCGGCGAGCACCGCCGCGAGCGCGGTGGTGTTGCCGTGTATGTCCGAGTAGAGCGCGATGCGCCGCACGATGCGCCTCCTCCGTCGGGCCGTCTACGGCAGGTATCCCGCTCCCCGGAGCGCAAGCCCGATCGCTGCTTCGTTGGTGAGCGCCGGATCGTACTCGATGCGCATGAGAAGCGTCGCCTCGTGAAGGGCCGCGTGGGCCACCCCGGGCACCTGCCGCAGCGCTTCGAACATCTTCGGGGCCTCCTCCGAGGGCGGGCACTCGCAACCGATCTGCACGTTGAGCTCCAACGAACTCTCGCTCGATGCCGTGCTGATGCGCTGGGTGATCCATCCATCGGCGCTCTCGGTGACGCCGATCTGGCCCTGCTGTCCGCCGAGGATGACGGCGGCGATGATGCCCACCACAAGGACGCCGGCGATGATCACGAGCCGTTGCGGCGTGAGCCAGCCGGGCGACGGAGAGATGATCTCGGGCTCGGACTCGAGCTCGGAGACCGTCTCGGACTCCAGCGCAGCGGGCTCGACGACACCGCCGTCCTCCGAGAGCGCGACGGCGTCGCCCTCGATCTCCTCCACCCCGGTGCCGCGTGAGCGCGCCCGGGAGGCGAGCACCATGAGCACCGCTCCGGCGAGGACCGCCGCTATGAGAACGATGACCAGGGGCGGGACCTCGGCCGACCCCGACGGTGACCCGCCGGTCCCAGCAGCAGGGGGGGCGCTGATCTCGCGATAGTCGAGGGAGAACGCGATCGGGTCGCCAGCGGACATCTCGCCCAGCTCGCGGTAGTAGTAGGTGTAGCCCTGCGGTCCCTGTGCGCTCAGAACGTTGTCGGGCAGCGCCGCTGCCTGGGTTCCGGGCGCAAGGCCGATGGCCACGCGGACCATCTCTGCGTCGGTCGGGGCGGTGACCTCGAATGCACCCGTGAAGGTGTCACCCTCTGCAGGGGTAACGGCTCCGGGGAAGGAGACCTCGACCTGGCCGATTCGGGAGTTGTTCATCTCGAGCACGGCAACGGTGACGCCATCGCGGGTCTCGATGGTCGCCGGGGCCGCCGCATCCTCCTCGATCGACTGGCCGACGATCTCACCGGACCACTCGACGATCGAGCCCTCCGGGACCGGCAGCGCCAGCTCGGCGGGCAGCTCGGTGCCTTCAGGAAGCTGACCTGCGACGAGCAGGAGAGGGTTGCCCGTCCCCTGCGAGGTGACCAGGAGCGTGAAGTCCATGTTGGCAAGCGGCGCGGCGGCCGCGCTCAGCGGCACCGCGAGGGTCAGGGCCAAAGCTACGGCGATCGTCGTGGCGAGTGGCGCTCGCAGGCGCGCAGCAACCGGTCGTACGAGCATGGGTCACCTCCGGAACACGGGACGGACGCCGTCCCTCGGCCTTCGTCTTCAGGTCGCTGGCGGCGCGGGCATGTGCGTAGCCACAACGCCTCCGGTCGTGCTACAAGCGAGAGGCATGCCGCCGGCACGCCCCCGCACGGGGGAGAAACCCGTGGCACGCAGAATACCATGTCAGGGCCGGGTACCCGACCCGCAGCTGTTGCCCGGAGGAGAATCGCCGCAATGCCACTGTACGTCACGGTCTTCCTGTGCGGCGCCTCGCTCATGGGCCTCGAGCTCGCGGGTGCCCGCATCCTCGCTCCTGCAATGGGTAACTCGATCTTCGTGTGGGGCAGCGTCATCTCGAGCTTCATGCTGGCGCTCTCTGTCGGCTACTTCCTGGGCGGCATCGTCGCCGACCGGTTCGGCACGCGGCGAACCCTCGGCGTGGTGGTCGCCTCCGCGGGCGTGCTCACCGTCGTCTCGCCACTCGTCGTGGCAGCCGTGCTCCCGGCCACAGCCGAGCTCGGCCCCCGGCTCGGCCCGCTGACCGCCACCACCATCGCGTTTTTCGGCCCTGCGCTGCTGCTGGCGATGGTCTCGCCCATCGGCGTGCGCGCCGCCTCGGCAAGCGGGCTCGGGCACATCGGTCGCTCGGCCGGCAGCCTGTATGCGGTCTCGACCGGGGGCAGCATCGTCGGCACGCTTGCCACCTCCTTCTGGCTGATCCCCGCGCTTCAGACCGGCCCCCTGATCGTCGGCATCGGGATCCTGCTCGCATGCACGGCCGTGGTCACGCTCGCACTGCCGGTCGCCCCGAGGCCGGCTCCGCTCGAGCTTGCCGGGCGGACGTGGACCACGGCGGTGGCCGGGATCGTCGTGCTCGGGTTGCTGCTGGGCAGCGGTGTGATGATGAGCATCGCCGAGCCCGGCGATGTGGCCGAGGACGGCTCGGCGGTGCTCTTCAGGCGCGACACGCAGTACCATCGCATCCTGGTCACGGAGGCCGGCGGCGAACGCACGCTGCGCTTCGACCGCTCCCGGCAGACGTCGGTCGACGTCAACGACCCCGTGATCAGCAAGATCCGCTACCCGGACTACCTGCACCTGGCGTTCGCCGCCAACCCGGGTGCCGAGCGCGTGCTCGTGCTCGGTCTTGGCGGAGGAGCGCTGCCCGCCCGGATGCTGCGCGACTACCCGCAGGTGCGCGTGGACTCGGTCGAGATCGACCCTGTGGTCGTCGACGTCGCGGAACGCTTCTTCGCGCTGCCCGAGGACGAGCGGCTGCGGGTCTACATCGAGGACGCGCGGCGCTACGTGCAGAGGACCGGCGAGCGCTACGACATCATCGTGGTTGACTGCTACCACGCCGACGCACTCCCCTTCCACCTCACCACTCAGGAGTTCTTCGAGGAGATCGACGACGTGCTCGAGCCCGGCGGTGTCGTGGCCTACAACATCATCTCGGCGGTCGAAGGGGAGCGCAGCGATCTCTTCCGCAGCCTGTACCGGACAACCGGCACGGTCTGGGACCACCTGTGGGTCTTTCCGGTCTCGCGGGACGGTCAGGCCGAGTCGATGAAGGCCAATCGCAACATCGTTCTGCTCGCGACCGACACGCGCATGAGCGAGACGGAGCTGCTCGGACGGATCGGGAGCCGCGTCGGCGGACGCGTGAAGGTCGACGGGTTCGACAGGTTCGGCGAGAGTCTCTACCGGGGCCTCGTGGAACAGGGCGACGTGCCCGTGCTGACCGACACATACGCGCCGACCGACTCGCTCATCCGGGTGAACTGATTCCCGGGAGCCCCCGGGGTAGCCCGCTACTCGGCTCCGGCCAGCGACCCCTCCTGCGCACAGACCCGTTCGCGCACGCGCTCCATCCCGCGCGGACAGCGGTTGCCCCACCCGTCGAGGTACGCGCCCTCGCGCAGCACGATCACGACCTCGCAGTCGTTCGGACACCCGCTGCACTCCTCGCCGACCGTCTCGAAGGTCACGTCGCGCACGCCGAAGCTGAACGGGGTCTCCAGGCCGCTGTCGCGCGCGACGAGCGCGACCCCGAGCGCACCCATGAGGTGTCCGTCGTCGTCGACCTGGATCTCATGACCGGTCGCCTTCTCGAATGCTCGCACGACGCCTACGTTCTTGCTCACGCCGCCCTGGAAGACGATCGGCCCGAGCACCTCCTTGCCCTTGCCGACGTTGTTGAGGTAGTTGCCGACGATCGCGGCGCAGAGCCCGGCGATGATGTCGTCGAGCTTGTGGCCGATCTGCGCCTTGTGCACGAGGTCGGACTCGGCGAAGACCGTACAGCGCCCGGCTATCTTGGTGGGGCGCTTCGAGCGCAGCGCGTGTTCTCCGAACTCCTCGACCGGCACGTCGAGCCGTCGGGCCTGCGAGGAGAGGAAGGAGCCCGTGCCCGCGGCGCAGAGCGTGTTCATCGCGTAATCGACCGGCACGCCGTCGCGCACGATGATGATCTTGGAGTCCTGACCGCCGATCTCGAAGATGGTGCGAACGTCAGGGTGGCGCGAGAGCGTGCCGACCGCGTGCGCGGTGATCTCGTTCTTGACGACCTGGGCACCGAGTACCGCACCGGTGAGCTCGCGTGCCGAGCCGGTCGTGCCGACCGAGACGACCTCGACTGCGTCGCCGTCGACCTGCGCCTCGAGTTCGGCAAGCACGCGCTTGACCGCGCGCACCGGATTGCCCTCGGTCCACAGGTAGGAGCGGGCGAGCACCTCGCCGTCCGCGTCGATGACGACGCCTTTGGTCGAGATCGAGCCCACGTCGACTCCCAGATAGGCCTTGCTCACGCCGTGCTCCTCTCTGCCCCGGGGGCGAGGGTCTCGGCCCCGTCCGCCATCGCGGCGTCACCGGGGCGCTGCTTGCGCATCCGTAGCATGTCGCAGAACGCGTCGAGCCTGGTCTTGAGCCCGGTCTCGGAGGTCTGCGCGTCGTAGGAGATGAAGAGGATCGGGAAGGTGTGTTCGCGCGAGAGCCGCTGCAGGGAGGCCATCGCGTTGACCTCGGGCATGCAGCCGAACGGCTTGAGGTGCAGCACGCCGTCGAATCCCTGCTGCATGAGCTGGTAGGTCATCGAGACGCTCTCGGTGCCATCGGCTCCGAGATGGTAGCGCACGTAGTCGCCGGACTTGGCGATGAGCTCGTCGAGGTGCGCGGTGTGCTTCCGCCCGCTGTGCTCGACCATGTTGCTCACCGTCACGAACCGATGCACCTCGACCCCGCGCTTGGCGAGTTCCTTCTCCACGAAGAGGTTCGAGAAAGGCTCCATGAGCACGTACAGCTCACCGACGATGCCGATGCGCAACAGGTCGTCGGGGCGCTCGGTGGGAATCGCTTCGAGTTCGCCCAGGTAGCGGCTCTCGATCTCGGCCATGGTACGCATGTCGCGCGCGGTGTCCAGTTCGCCGAGGAACGCCTCGTGGACCTCCTCGAACGCCCCGTCCTGCACCTCGAAGCCGGCGTTGCGCCGCACGTAGTCCTCGATGCGATCGAGCGCCTGGGTCTGCCGCAGCGCGAGCTTGTAGGCTTTGAGCGCTCGCAGCATCGTCAGGCGCGGGTTGACGCGTTTGAAGTCGCCGATGTGATCGCGCAGCTTCCAGCCGCCGAGAAGCCGCACCATGCCGAAGTCGTATCCCAGGTCGCGCAGGATCGCCTCCTGCACCTCCCCGTAGTACCCGAAGCGGCAGCCGCCGCCCGCCTGGATCAGCAGGTTCGCGCCCTTCTCGAGCGCCTCGATGTAGTTGCCGAGGTTGTACTTGAACGGGATGCAGACGAACTCCGGGCTGTGCCGCGCTCCGACCTCGAGCGTCCGCCGGGTCATCTTCGGAGGCAGCACGATCTCGCACTCGAGCTGCTCGGCCAGGAGTCTTACCGGGATCGAGTAGTTCCCCATATGCGGGAAGCTCACCTTGAACGGACGGGACGCGGGAAGCTGCGTGCTCATCGCGCACCGTCCACCGCTGCGCGCCGCTTGCCCGCTTCGATGAGATCGATGAAGCTCTCGAGCCGTGTCCGAAGCCCGGCCTCGCTCTGCAGCTCGTCGAGCACGAGCATGATCGACGGAGTCCCTTTCACGCGCCGCATGCAGAGCTCGGTCATCAGCGAGTCCGGCCCGCACGGGAAGGTGACGAGGAAGATGATGCCGTCTACGCGCTCCCGGTACGACTCCAAAGCTCCAAGCAGTTCCTTGTTGTAGGTCCACGGGATGTCCTTGGACACGAGTTTGGCAAGCGTGCGGGCCTTGGCCGTGTCGTGGAACTCCGAGCTCACCACCTCGACACCGTTCTTGCCGAGGAAGTCGACGATCGGCTTGCCGAGCATCTCGTCGTAGAGGTTGTACGCGTGGCCCACCACGAGCACCTTCATGCCCGGGCGCGCAAGCACCTCCTCCTGCTGCTCGTCGAGCCGGGCCGTGTAGCGCAGGTGCTCGCTCGCCGCGTGATCGTAGGCGCGGCGCACCTTGCGCCGGTTCGGCTCGAACGTCTCGCCCACACGGCACAGCTCGGGGCGCTGGCGGATGCCGTTCTTCACGTCGACGTTGTACTCGAGCAGTCGGATCCCCGGCACCGAGTTGCGGGCGACATCGTAGGCGCCGAGGAACTTCACGCACGCGGTCTCGTCCTTGGCAAGCGTCACGATCCGCGGCACCAGGATGTAATCGGCCTTGTCGCGCAGGGCATCAACGTGGCCGAGGAAGAGTTTGACCGGCACGCACGTCTCGTCGACTGCGAGCTCGATGCCGCGCGCCAGTATGGCCCGGTTGCTCTGCGGGCTCGTCACGGTTTCGACGTCGAGCGCGCCGAAGAACGTCTCCCACAACACGTGATACTTGTGAAAGAGCAGTGATCTCGGCAGTCCGACCGTGGCGTGCACGGGAAGGGGCCTCCTCGGTAGGGGTCGGTCACTCTCTACCTGCGCTGTGTGTGGGTAGTGTACCCACATCGGTGTCACGGGAGCGTTAGGAATGGCTGACAGGTGCGCGCGACGGCCGCTACAGCGAGCCGATCTCTCCCACACGCCGGACGATCACGGGCAGGCCCTCCACGTGCCCGGGCATCTCAGCGGTGATCGCCGAGGACTCGCTCCGGACGCCGACGATGACCGCCGGCTCGCCGTCCGATCCCCGGCCGATCCCGACCGACACGACGCCGCTCACGCGCATGAGCGCGTCCCGGGCCCCTGCGCTCAACGTCACGTCACGTCGCCCGTCCACAGCTCCACCTCCAGCGCGGCGAGGACGTGTTCGATGCGGTTGCAGATGGTGGTCGTATCGCTGCCCGCGAACAGCAGGCCCACTGCCCGGTCCTCGCCGTCAACAACGAGCGAGCCGCTGTCCCCGCCCTGGCTCATGGCTCCCGCCATGAACTGGTCGGCGAAGCGCGCCGTCCTCTCACCCATCCGCACGTCCGCCGTGACGTCGACCTGCACTACCTCGCCGGACGTGACTCCGGTGGTCCGTCCGGACTTGCGCAGCACCATGCCGAGCTCGACACGGGCGACGCCCCGAACCC
>JAHYJI010000045.1 GCA_019429145.1 Coriobacteriia bacterium
CACGTTGCCGAGCCCGGGGAAGTCACCGAAGACGTCCCAGAACTTCAGGCCGTGGTAGCTCTCGTCCGGCTCGGTGAAGTACGGATGGCGTCCCCCGCCCCAGTCAAAGGTGCCGGCGTCCACCAGCACGCCTCCGATGCTGGTGCCGTGTCCGCCGAGCCACTTGGTGAGCGACTCCACCACGACAGCGGCACCGTGCTCGACGGGCCGGCAGAGATACGGAGTCGCAAACGTGTTGTCGACGAAGAGCGGGATGTTGAGCGAGCGGCCCGCCTCGGCAAGTCCTGCAAGGTCCGGCACGTCGAGGCGCGGGTTGCCGATGGTCTCGACGAACCACGCCTTGGTGGTGTCGTCCGAGGCCGCCGCGAAGCCCTCGGTATCGGTGGTCTCTACGAAGCGCACCTCGATGCCAAGGCGCCGGAACGTGTGCAGGAAGATGTTCCAGGTGCCGCCGTAGAGAGAGGTGGATGAGACGATCGAGTCGCCCGAGCCCGCGACGTTGAGCAGGCCGAGTACCTCGGCGGCGTGTCCGGACGAGACGGCGAGCGCCGCGCTGCCACCATGCAGGCCGGCGATGCGCTGCTCGAGCACGTCGTTGGTGGGATTCATGATGCGGGAGTAGATGTTGCCGAACTCGCGCAGGCCGAAGAGGTCGGCGGCGTGGTCGGTGTCTCGGAAGTTGTACGCGACGGTCTGATAGATCGGCACCGCGCGGGAGCCGGTGGTGGGGTCTGGCTTCGCGCCGCCGTGGATGGCGACGGTGTCGAATCGGGGTGCGACATGCTCGCTCATGGTTGTCTCGCTTCCGTGTCGTGACACTTAAGGATAGATGTACCCGACCTACGCTACGGCCGGGTGGCCGAGGCGCCCGGAACCCTCGCATACGCGAGAAGACCCGGGCTGGGTCATCATCATGTCCATCATCATCACGAACGCGGAATGGCGAACCATGATCGCTGCTGTCGCACCTCCTCTCGCTGAACCGGGGCGGCCCCGGCGCCGATTCGCGCAACGCGGCCACCTGCCAGGTAGTGCCGACCATAGTGGACTGCGCAGCCGCGTTCCGTCAAGCTCGGCACCCGCACCGAAAGAGTGCGGTTACTGCGCGAGGCAACGCTGCTATACACTCGGCAGGTGGTGTTCCCGCATACCCTGAGGAGAGTCCTGTGAAGAAGCGCCTCGGTCCGTCCGACCGTCTCTACCCCATGCCCTGCCCGCTCGTCGTGGGCGGCACCACCGAGGAGAACGACCTGCTCGCGGTGGCATGGATCGGCATCGCGGCCGGCACGCCGCCGAGCGTCTCGATGGCGCTCCGCGATTCCCGGCACACCCTCGAGCTGATCCGCCAGTCCGGGGAGTTCACCGTGAACATCCCGCCGGTGAGCATGGCACCCGAGGTCGACTACTGCGGCATCACGAGCGGGCGGACCACGGACAAGTGGGCCGCCACCGGACTGACCCCGGCGCCGGGTGCGGTGGTCTCCACGCCCATCGTCGCCGAGTGCCCGTACAACATGGAGTGCCGGGTGACCGCGATGCACGACATCGGACACTACACGCTCGTGGTGGGCGAGGTCGTCGAGACGCACGCCGACGAGCACGTGCTCGACGAGACCGGCGAGAAGGTAGACGTCGGACTCCTCGATCCGCTCGTCTACATCGCCGGCTCGCGCGAGTACCGTGGCCTGGGCCCGGTGGTGGCCAAGGCGTTCTCGGTAGGTCGCACGGTCGGGCCGGAGGTTGCCGAGTGAGCGAGCCCGTCTTCTCGATCCGCGATGCGGCGCCCGCCGATGCGGCAGATATCGCCGACCTCACCCGCAGGGCGTTTGCCGGACAGGCGGCACTCTATGAGGACGACACGCTCCCGCCGCTTTCCGACACCGCCGAGACAGTGCTCGATGCGATGGGGCGCGGCACCGTGCTCGTCGCGGAGGACACCGCAGGCTCGATCGTCGGATCGGTGCGCGGAGAGATGCGCGGCGAGTCCTGCGTCGTAGGACGCCTGGTGATCGAGCCCGCACTGCAGGGTCTGGGCATCGGGCGCGCGCTCGCCTGCGCGCTTGAGGAGCGGTTCGCCAGCACCGATCGCTTCGAGATCTTCACCGGTCATCGCAGCGAGCCGGCGCTGCACCTCTACGAATCTCTCGGTTATGCGCGCGAGCGCACCGAGTACGTGCATGACCGGCTCTCTCTGGTCTTCCTCGCCAAGGAACGGTGCGCCCCGGAGGGACGGACGAACCACTCGAGTTAGTGAGAGCGATCGTTCCAACTAACCCGAGGCGCGCAGTGCTCCCCGCCGCCGCGCGAACTCCTCAATCCTGACCTTTCTTGTCAGGTTTTGACCTCAGTCAAGTCATCACACCTGTCGGGTGGGGTACACAACGGATAGCGGCGGTCCCCGTCCGGGCCGCGGATCATCGAGAGGAGTCCCTCCATGCAGATCACTCGTGAGACCAAGGTCCACGACCTCCTTGAGGCCTATCCGTACCTGCTCGACTTCCTGGCAGACCTCAAGCCCGAGTTCGCCAAGTTGCGAAACCCGGTGCTGCGCAACACCGTCGCGCGAGTCGCGTCGCTGGCTACCGTGGCGGAGATGGGCGAGATGGACGCCGGCGATTTGCTCGATGCCGTGAAGGATGAGATCGCTCGCCACGAGATCCACGCCGCAGACGCGGCTGTCGCGATCGGCGCCAGCCCCGCCGACCCGGTCACCCGTGCCGCTCGCCAGGAGCAGCTCAAGGGAATCATCGGCAAACTGCACGACGGCGCCAACGTCGCCGACGTAAAGGCGGAATTCGACGCGCTCACCGCCGAGATCGACGCAGTAGAGATCGCCACCATGGAACAGGCGCTGATCGCCGACGGGATGCCGGTCGAGGAGGTCCAGCGCCTGTGCGACGTGCACGTCAGTGTCTTCAAGGACGCGCTCGAGAGCCAGCCCACCGAGGCGGAGGCTCCGCTACCGGAGGGCCATCCCGTCGAGACCTACCGCCGTGAGAACCTGGCGCTCGGAGAGGTCATCAACGCAGTCCGCTGCGCTGTCGAGGAGCTCGCCGCCGACGACGAGTCGGACCGGCAGGCTGCACTCGAGGCCGCCCGCGCGGCACTCGAGCGGCTTTCGCTCCTCGACATCCACTACCTGCGCAAGGAGAACCAGCTGTTCCCACTGCTGGAGTCGCACGGCATCGAGGGCCCGACGAAGGTGATGTGGGCACTGGACGACGACATCCGGGCACGCATCAAGCAGCTGCGAGCGGCCGCCGAGCGGGGCGACGCGGGGTACCTGGCGAGCGACGTTCCCGAAGTCCTCGGCATGATTGAGGACATGGTCTACAAGGAGGAGAAGATCCTCTTCCCCGCCGCGCTCGGAGCACTGTCGGAGTCCGAGTGGGACTCCATGGCAGCCGGCGAGGCGGAGATCGGGTTCGCGTGGATCGAGTCACCGGCAGCCGCGGTGGCCGTGGACGCACCGGCTGCCGTGAACGACGCCGGCCTCCTCCCGCTCACCACCGGGGCTCTCTCACTCGAGCAGATCGATCTGATGGTCCGCGCGCTGCCATTCGACGTCAGCTTCGTCGACGAGAACGACCGCGTGCGCTTCTACTCTGAAGGCGAGCGGGTCTTCCCTCGCAGCCCCGCCGCGATCGGGCGCGAGGTGCGCAACTGCCACCCGCCTAAGAGCGTGGACAAGGTCGAGCAGATCCTTTCCGAGTTCAAGGCCGGCACCAAAGACGTGGCCGAGTTCTGGATCGAGATGGGCGGGCGCTTCATCCACATCCGCTACTTCGCGATGCGTGACACCGACGGCGCCTACCGGGGCTGCCTTGAGGTCGTGCAGGACGCGACACACGTCCGCTCGCTCGAGGGGCAGCGAAGGCTGGTGGAGTGGTAGACGGCCGGCGGCCGCTCGGCGCACACGGCTTCTGCGGTGGCCCCGCAGCCGCTACCCCTTGATCACCCCGATAGGCGTCAGACGGGTGAGCGGCTCGACGAGGTCGCTCTGATAGCGCATGACATCTTCGATGTCCTTGTACGCCGCTGGGGCCTCCTCGGCCAGGTCGTGTTTCTTGGCCTTGAACAGCCGCACGCCGGCCTCCTCCAGCTCGCGCATCACCTGCTCGCGCGGGAAGGCACGCATGGCGGCCTTGCGACCCATCACCCTGCCCGCACCGTGGCTGCACGAGAGGAATGACTCGGGGTTCGCGAGCCCCCGGCAGACGTAGGAGGCGGTCCCCATCGAGCCCGGCACGAGCACCGTGCCCTCGGCGCGGACCGCGCCCTTGCGGTGCACGACGACCTGCTCACCGAGGTGCTCCTCGACTGCGGCGTAGTTGTGGTGCACGTCGACGTCGACCGTGGGGTTGACCCCGGGGAATCGACGCTCGATGGCCCTGCGCACCGTCTCCGCCATCAGCCGGCGATTCTCCCGGGCGAACTTGAGGCAGAAGCCCATCGCCTCCAGGTACTCTGCGCCCGCTTGGGAGTCGACCGCCAGGTGCGCAAGTCCCCACTCGGGCGGGACGGTCGAATCGCCCGCGCGGTTCTCGGCCTTGGCCACAATGTCGTAGTGCTCGGCCATCTGCTTACCGAGGTTGCGGCTGCCCGAGTGCACCATCATCCACGCCACGCCGTCAGGATCGACCTGCGCCTCGATGAAGTGGTTGCCCCCTCCGAGCGTCCCGACCTGACGGACCGCCTTGTCGATCTCGGCTCGCAGCGGCCCGATGTCGGGAACGTCATCGAAAAGCGACGTACGGTCGGCCTGGCTCGCCTTGTGCCACTCGAACCCGGTGGGAGTCGAGCGCTGGACGTCGTTGAGGACCGTATCCCGTCCCGGAGCGAACTCGGCAAGCGGGATGTTCGTACACCACGCACGCACCCCGCACCCGATATCCAAACCTACCGCGTGCGGGATGACCTGACCGCGTGCGGCCAGGACGCCGCCGATGGGCATCCCGTAACCCACGTGCGCATCGGGCATGAGCGCGACGTGGCTGAACGCGAACGGCAGGAGGGCAAGGTTGCCCGCCTGCGCCAGCGCGCCCTCATCGATGTCGGCACCCCACACCTTGATGGGGACGCCGTCGGTCTCGATCTGGTACACCCTTGCCTCACCGCCCAGCGGGGCGGCCCTAGCGTCGCAGAGCCCGCCCGAGAGCGAACAGCACGGCGATCGCCGCACCCGCTACGGCACCGACGATCGCAAGCCGGTTCATGTCGATGGTGGGATTCCACCACACGCCCTCAGGCGTGACCTCGATGACCCCGACCGGCTCGGCGCTGATCATGTAGCCCAGGCCCATCCCGGTGCCGTATCCCTGGTCGACGGTGCCCTCCTCGCACCCCGGCGGGCACTCGGGCGTGCACTCGTGAGCCGCAGTACCTCCTCCGCCACCGAAGCCGCCCCCGCCCTTGTGGTGCACGCGCGCCACCGGGATGACGGCGCGTTCACCGGAGATGACGGTCTCACCGAACACGGTACGGGCGTCTGCGGACTCCCCGATCTGCTTGAGCATCTGGCGAAAGTCCTTGGGGTCCATCTCGATCTGTTCACTCATCGTCGGGCGCCTCCTCGGCGTCGAAGTCTCACACTACACGGACACCCTGGATATATACCCAGGGTGTCAGAGCGCAGGACCGAAGCATGGAGCCCGGACGCGGTCTAGCTCGTTTCCCGCTTCCGATGCATGATCTCGACCATAGTGCGCAACTTGCCGACCTGCCGCGAGCGGTGGTGGGCGAGCTCGGCACGCTTCTTCGGGTCGAGCATCGCCTCGACGTAGTCCCCGAGCTCCTTCACATCGAAGGGCTTGGTCATGTACTCGACGTCCTTGAGCTCCTCGAGGGTGTCGAGCTGGCTGTCGAGGTCTCCGATGGCGGAGAGGAAGACGATCGGGATCTTCGCCGTCTTGGGGTTGCTCGCCAGCCGGCGCGCCACCTCCCGGCCGTCCATCCTCGGCATCATGATGTCGAGCACGATGAGGTCGGGCTTCTCCAGCGCGACCTTGTCGAGCGCGTCCTGGCCGTCGTGCGCCGTGGCCACCTCGAAGCCCTTGGCTGTCAGTGCCGCCGACACCAGCTTGACGATCGACGGCTCGTCATCGACCGCGAGAATCTTCCGCGTCATCCGCACACACCTCTCTCACTCTTCTCCGACAAGGATGGAGTTCACGGTCTCCGCGAGATCGCGCGGCGTGAACGGCTTGCATATGTACTGCAGCGCCCCGCGGCGCAAACCCTCTTCCTGCTCGTAGTGCTGGCTCTTGGCCGAGAGCATGACGACGGGGATGTCGCACGTCTCCGGGTCTGACTTGAGCCGGTCGAGCGCGTCGTATCCGGTCATCACCGGCATCATCACGTCCATCAGGATGAGGTCGGGCTTCTCCTCGGCCGCCACCTTCAGACCCGCGACTCCATCGGTCGCTTGGAAGACCTCGTGGCCCTTGCGCTCGAGCGAGAACGAGACGAGCTTGAGGATATGCGGCTCATCATCGACGACGAGGATACGGCCCACCTCACGCCTCCTCTGTCAGGAACTGCTCGATCCGCTCGACAAGGTCCTCGACAGCGAACGGCTTGCGCAGCTGCTCGGCGGCGAGTTCCAGCAGATCGGTTCGCTCACGGTCGATACGGTGTGCGGTCATCACCACGATAGGGATGTCCTTGGTCTCCTCGGAACTCTTTACCTCCTGTATGACCTGATACCCGTCCATCACCGGCATCATCAGGTCGAGAAGGATGAGATCGGGTTTGTGCTCCTCGATCGCGGCCATCGCCTCCCGGCCGTCGTATGCGGCGATGGTCGAGAAGCCCTTTGCGCGCAGCATGTTGCTCATCGCACCGACTATCGAGCGATCGTCGTCGACGACGAGCACGAGCGGGGCCTCCTGACCGCCGACCAGGTCATCGACGATCCGCGTGAGTCGCGCCTGGTCGATCGGCTTCTCCAGGTAGTTCGCCGCGCCGAGACGGAGGCTCCTGCCCTCATCGCACACCACCGAAAGCACAACCACCGGGATGTCGCGGGTCCGGGAGTCGTCCTTCAGCCGGTGAAGCAGCTCAAAACCGTCGTCCTCCTCGAGCATGACGTCCAGCGTGATCGCGCGCGGCTGCAGCCGCATGGCCTTCTCGTGCGCCTCCGTCGCGGAGTGCGCGTACTCCACCTCGTAACCCCGCTTGCACAGGTAGGTGCTGATGAGCTCGCACGTACTCGGGTCGCGGTCTACGACGAGCACGAGCCCGCCCGCCGACTCGAGCGGACCCTCGAGTTCCGGCTTGCGGACGATCTCGCATGACGCCATCGGGAGCGAGAACCAGAACGTCGAGCCCTCACCTGCCACGCTCTCACATCCCACGTCGCCGCCGAGAAGTTCCACGACGCTCTTGCAGATCGAAAGCCCGAGCCCCGTTCCCCCGATGTCGCGGGTGAGCGAGGAGTCGACGCGGTAGAATTTGGTGAAGAGCTTCTCCTGGTCCTCAGCCGAGATGCCGATGCCCGTGTCGTGCACGGAGACGACGACATCCTCGTCGTCCTGGCGGGCACGGATCGTGACAGAACCCCCGCCCGGCGAGTACTTGATGGCGTTGCTCACGAGATTCATCAGCACCTGACCGATGCGGTCGCGATCGCCTGCAGCGCGCGGGAGCGGGTCCTCGGCCACCCACGTCAGCTCGATCTCGGAGTTCTTGGCGACCGCGCGGAACGTGTCCACGACGCCCTGGATGATCTCGTTCATCTCCAGTGGTTCGACGCGCAGATGTACTCGCCCCGATTCGATGCGTGAGATGTCGAGGATGTCGTTGATGAGCGACACGAGCCGGTTGGAGTTCTCCTGCACGATGCCGAGGAACTCGCGCTGCATCTCGTTGATCTCGCCGGCGTCCTCGTCGAGGATGAGGTCGACGTAGCCCTTGATCGAGGTCAGTGGCGTGCGGAGCTCGTGCGACACCATGGAGACGAACTCGTTCTTCATCACGGCAGCCTCGCGCTCGGCGGTGATGTCGTGGATGCTGATGACCTGGCCCGCCGGCTCGCCGTCGTGCCCGGTGATGCGGTTCATGCGCACCATCAGGACCCGATGCTCCGGCTCGGAGCGCGCCACCTCCACGGCCACACCGTTCTCGAACGGCTCGTCCAGGCCGAGAAGCGCCTGCGGATCGACCTCTCGTCCGAGCAGATCGTCCACGGCGTGCCCCAATAGCTCCGCTGCGGCCGGATTGACGAGCTCCACGCATCCGAGCGCGTCGATCACGATCAGGCCGTCCGCAGTCGCCGCAAGTATCGCCTGGATGCGCTCGCACTGGTCACCGTGCGACTCGAAGCTCATCGACGAGTGGAGACCGTTCTCCGGCATGACGAACCCCCGATACGGCAGAAACCGACATCTACCGGGTTGTTCGACAGTGATACTGCCGCCCCTGCCTCACGGGGCAGGGCAAACCGCGGACGGTCGCCGCCAGGCTACGCGGCGTCGCGCAGTGGCTTGTGCTCCACGACAGTGGCCATCTTCGGAGCCGGCGGCCTGGTGATGAGGCTCAGTCCCGCTGCGAACACGCACAGCACCGCCGCAACCGCATAGGCAGTGGCGTACGAGCCTGTTGAGTCGACGATCGTGCCGGCGCTCATCGAGCCGAACACGCCTCCCACACCCCACGCGGTGAAGACGAGACCGTAATTGACGCCGAGATGCTTCGTGCCGAAGAAGCCCGCTGTAGTCGAGGGAAACAGCGAGAGGTTCGAGCCGTAGCAGAAGCCGATCAACGCCGCGGCGACGGCGAGTGTGACCGGCGAGACGGCGCGCGGCAGGAGCAACATCAGCCCGGCCTGGAAGGCGAAGACGACGAACATCGTCTTGAGCCCGCCGATGCGGTCGGACACGATGCCGGCCACGATCCGTCCGGCAGCGTTGCCGATCGCGAGCACAGCTACCAGTACGAAACCGAGTTCGATGCCGGAGAGCTGGGCTGCGGCGATCTTGGCCATGTGCCCGATGATCATGAGCCCGGCAAACGCCGAGCACGCATACATCAGCCAGAGCAGCACGAACTGGCGGGTCCGGATCATCTCGCGCCAGTCATAATCATGCGAGACCGGAGCGGCCGGAGTGTCCGCGCCGCCGGCGACCGCCGCGATCTGCGCGGGAGCCACGGCGGGCACGTAGCCCTCTGGCGGATCCGAGAGCAGCTGCGCAAGCCCGATTGTGATGACAAGGAACGACCCGCCGAGCACGAAGAAAGTGGTGTTCACGCCGACACCGCCCAGCAGCGCCGAGGTGACCGGCGCGATGTAGACGCTCGCCAGGCCGAAGCCGCTCACCACCAGCCCGGTGATGAGGCCCTTGCGCTCCGGCGGGAACCACTTGACTGCCGCCGGAGTAGCAGCCGCGTACCCAAGGCCGATGCCCGCGCCCGCGAGCACGCCGAAGCCGAGAACCACAAGCGGCAGCTGGTCCGGACCGGCGAAACCGGCCACAATCAGGCCGGTGCCGGTGAGCGCGCCGCCGAGGGTTGCCACGAGCCGCGGACCGAACCGGTCCTGAGCACGCCCGGCAAACACCATCGTGAGCGCGAAAACCCCGACGCCGACGGCATACGGTATGCTCGCCGACCCGGCGCTCCAGCCCCACTCGGCGGTCAGGGTCTTGGCGATGACGCTCCAGGAGTAGAGGACTCCGAGCGCGAGGTTGATGCCGAGCCCGGCAAGCGTGACTATCCAGCCACGCGTGGCGGCGCTGCGATCCATAACGGTCGTCCCTCCCGTTTGGGTCGTGCGTGTCGATGATGCCGAGAAGGCACCCCCGGGGCCTCCGGCATTCCTGACGCCCGAGTATAACGCACGAAGCCGGGCGCACCGGCCCGGCTTCGCATCAGAGAGGGAAGGAAGCACTGACTACTTCTTGCCGACGCTCACCTTCGTGATCTTGGGCTTGGCGGCCTCGAGCGCCTTGGGGACGTGCACCTCGAGAATGCCGTCGTTGTACTCGGCACTGATCGAGCCGGGGTCTACGCCCTCGGGCAGGACCATCGAGCGCTCGAACGAGCCGTAGCTCGACTCACGGATGAGCCAGCCCTCGCCCTCGCGCTCCTCCTCGGCCTTCCGCTCGCCCTTGATGGTGAGCACGCCGTCCGTGACCTCGATCTCGACCTCGTCGGGGTCGATCCCGGGCAGCTCGGCATGGACGACGATGTCGTCGCCCTTGCTCTTCACGTCGATCTTGGGCATCCACGCCACGGTCGCGGCTCTCTCGCCGCGCCCCCCGGCGCTCCCCATACGCGTGAAGATGCGGTCCATATCCCGCTGCATGCGCAGCATCTCTCCGAACGGATCCCAACGCATGATCGCCATGGTGACATCACCTCCGCATTTCCCGGCGCGGCACCGACATGGCGAGCGGCACCGCGCAACTAACCGAACCTCTATCTGAATCGGGCACGACGTTACTCCTGGGCTGCGTCCATCTCGGCAAGCATCGTCCTCAGGAGCGGGAGTATCGCCGGGACGCTGGTGCGGACGGCATTCACTACGAGCAGCTCGTCGACCCCGTGGTAGTAGTGGACGAGCTTGTCCCGCATGCCTGGAGCATGTCCGCGACGTACGCGGACTCACTGCGTCGGCCACACACGGACGAGATCCTCCTCGACGTTCTTCCTGACCCGCGGGTTGATCGCTCGGAGCGAGCCTGCCTGAGTCTCGCGGCCCAGGATCTCCTGCAACCGGCGCTCAGACCCGAACACCGTCTCGAGCGTGGGCTCGGCGACCTCGACGATCAGATCGATGTCGCTCTCTGCCGTCTGCTCGCCGCGGGCGAAGGACCCGAACACGTCGATGCGCGTCACGCCATAGCGTTCCTCGAGCTCGTCCGCGTGTGCCCTGATGCGGGCGACGATCTCGCCGAGGTCCCGCACGGGTGTGACCGCAGTTGCGTCCGGCGCTTCGACGGTGGCCGCCTTGTAGCCCGCGGGCGTCTCGGCAGCCAGTAGCGGCTCCCCTGCGACGCCCAGCACATCGGCGACCCGCTGGAGCCGAGAGAGCGACACGCAGCCGTACCGCTCGCGTTCCCAGCGGGCGATCTGCTGCTGGTGGACGCCGAGCTTCGCTGCCAGCTCGCGCTGCGTGAGGCCTTGTGCCGCACGAGCGGCGACCAGAGCCTCCCCGATGTCCCGAAGCCGTGTCATGCCCCGATTCTACAACTATTCTGTTGTCAGTACAACTATTTCGATGTCATGGCCGAGCCATGAGCATGATTCCTACCCGACCTCTATCTCGCCGCCCTCACCAACATCGACAGTCACGGTCGAGCCCTCCCCGACCGTCCCTTCGATGAGCGCCTTGGCCACGCGGTCCACCACCTCACGCTGGATGACACGCTTGAGCGGCCGCGCTCCGAAGACCGGGTCGAAGCCGTCCAGAGCGATGCGCTCTGTCGCTGCCGGAGCGATCTCAAGCGTGACCGAGCGCTCGGCCAGCCGCTCGCGCACCTTGGCGAGCTGGATGTCCACGATCTTCGCGATGTCTTCCATCGAGAGCGAGTGGAAGAGCACGATGTCGTCGATGCGGTTGAGGAACTCGGGCCGGAACGTCTGCCGGAGCGCCTCTTCGACCGCCGTCTTCATCGTGGCCTCGTCGGTGCCGGCCCGCGCGAACTCCTGGATGAACTGAGAGCCCACATTGCTCGTCATGATGATGATGGTGTTCTTGAAGCTCACAATGCGGCCCTGGCCGTCGGTCATGCGCCCGTCGTCGAGCACCTGCAGCAGCACGTTGAAGACGTCCGGGTGCGCCTTCTCGATCTCGTCGAAGAGCAGCACGCTGTAGGGTCTGCGCCGCACCGCCTCGGTGAGCTGCCCGCCCTCCTCGTAGCCGACGTAGCCCGGAGGCGCGCCGATGAGCCGCTGCACGCTGAACCTCTCCATGTACTCGCTCATGTCGATGCGAACCATCGAGCGTTCGTCGTCGAAGAGGAACTCGGCGAGCGCCCGGGCAAGCTCGGTCTTGCCCACACCGGTCGGGCCCATGAAGATGAACGAGCCGATGGGCCGGTCGGGGTCGGATAGCCCGGCACGCGAGCGGCGGATGGCCGCCGATACCGCTGCGACCGCCTCGTCCTGGCCGACGACGCGCTCGTGCAGCATCTCCTCGAGGTGGACGAGCTTGGCCATCTCGCCCTCCATGAGCTTGCTCACCGGGACCCCGGTCCATGCAGCCACAACCTGGGCGATCTCCTCCTCGGTGACCTCCTCCTTGAGCATGGCGGCTCCGGCTTGCAGGTCGCGCAGACGCTCGTCCGCCTCTCCCAGCGCGCGTTCGAGCTCGGGGATGCGACCGTAGCGGATCTCGGCCGCACGCTGCAGGTCGCCCTCGCGCTCGGCACGCTCAGAGTCGTACTTGGCCTCGTCGAGTTCTGCTTTGAAGCGCTGCACATCGGTGATGACGGTCTTCTCGCTGTCCCAGCGGGCCTTGAGCCCGGAGAGTTGCTCGGAGAGCCCCGCCATCTCGGCGCGCAGCGCCTCGAGCCGCTCGGCGCTGGCGGCGTCGGTCTCCTTCTGAAGCGCCGCCTCCTCGATCTGGAGCTGGCGCAGCTGCCGGTCGAGCGCGTCGATCTCGGTAGGCGACGAGTCGAGTTCGATACGCAGGCGGCTAGCCGACTCGTCGATGAGGTCGATAGCCTTGTCGGGCAGGAAGCGGTCGGTGATGTAGCGGTCGGAGAGCGTGGCTGCCGCCACGATGGCGCTATCCGTGATGCGCACGCCGTGGTGCACCTCGTACTTCTCCTTGAGCCCACGCAGTATGGCGATCGTGTCCTCCAGCGTCGGCTCGCCGACGAACACCGGCTGGAAGCGCCGCTCGAGTGCGGCGTCCTTCTCGATGTGCTTTCGGTATTCGTCGAGCGTGGTAGCGCCGATGGCGTGCAGCTCGCCTCGGGCGAGCGCGGGCTTGAGCATGTTGCTGGCATCCATCGAGCCCTCGGCAGCGCCGGCGCCCACGAGCGTGTGCAGCTCGTCGATGAAGAGCACGAGCCTGCCCTCGGCCTGTTCAATCTCGCGCAGCACGGCCTTGAGGCGGTCCTCGAACTCGCCGCGATACTTGGCGCCGGCGACCATCGCGCCGAGGTCGAGCGCGACGACGTCCTTGTCGCGCAGGCTGCTTGGCACGTCACCGTCGACGATGCGCTGTGCGAGCCCTTCGACGATCGCGGTCTTGCCGGTGCCTGGCTCGCCGATGAGCACGGGGTTGTTCTTCGTGCGACGCGAGAGCACCTGGATTACGCGGCGGATCTCCTCGGTCCGGCCGATGACCGGATCAAGTTTGCCTTCGCGCGCGGCGTCGGTGAGGTTGCGGCTGAACCGCTCGAGCGCCTGGAACTGCGCCTCCGGGTTCTGGTCGGTCACGCGTGCGCCGGCGCGCAACTCCTCGAGCGCTTCGAGCAGCCGTGCCTGCGTCACGCCGGCTTCGGCCAACAGCCTGCCGGCCTCCCCGGTGTCCGCCGTCAGCGCGAGGATCAGGTGCTCAACGGAGACGTAGGCGTCTTTAAGCTTCTCGGCGTGCCTGAACGCATCCGAGAGAACGCTCGAGAGACGCGGTCCCGGCCCGGCCTGGCCGATGCCCGCACCCGAGACTTTCGGCGCCCGCTCGATGGCAGCGGTCACCTGCGACTCGAGCGCGTCGGCGTCCGCGCCCACCTTCTGCACGATGGGCCGCACGATGCCCTCGGCTGCGTCGAGCAGCGTCTTGAGCAGGTGCTCGGGTTCTATGACCTGCGAGGAGGCATCGTCGGCTACGCCTTGCGCGGCCTGCAGCGCCTCCTGCGCCTTCACTGTCAGCTTGTCGAGTCTCATCGCTCTCTACCTCCACGGCGCCTTCCGCCGTCCGTGCCCCACCATTCCGACGCCACCCGGGCGTCCTCACCTGACCCGTCAAGTCGGGCCGCTCGTGCTCTGTGGCTTCAGGCGTGACCACGCCCATGCCGCGAGCATTCAAAGCGGGCCGCCCGGGATCTCGCCCCGGTGCACTCCCTCGAGCCACCTCGTCAGAGCCCGCATCCTACCGACCTCCAAAGAGCTGCATCAGTGCCGGGGCCACGCGCGCGAGCCCGAACGCCACCAACACGATCAGCGCCGCGGCGATCCACCACACCCTCTGTCGCGCCGGGTGCGCCATCACGGCCTCCTCGCGAGCGTTCCGCGCTGCACCATCACGATGCCCGCGCACTCGCTCCGTGCCGCCTGCGCCATACGGACGTGCATGTCCTCGGCGTGGCGGCGGAGTCGCTCCGTCTCACGACGAAGCCTCTCGACCTCCCGCTCGAGCTCGAGAATCCGCTCCACGCCGGACAGATTGATGCCCTCGACCTGCGTGAGCTGCTGGATCAACCTCAGCTGCTCGATGTCGGCCTCGGAGTACAGGCGCGTGTTACCTGCCGAACGCTGCGGCGAGACGAGCCGCCTGCGCTCGTAGATCCGAAGCGTCTGCGGGTGCATCCCCGCGAGCTCCGCGGCCACGCTGATCATGTAGAGCGGCCGTTGCCTGTCATGTCTTTGCTGTCTGCCGGCCACCCGTGCCTCCCTTCCAGCGCCTATCCGATGTGAGCGCGCAGATCGTCCTCACGCGCCGAGGCGAATCGCTTGAGCAGTTCCTTCTGTTCCGCACCCAGCTTCTCGGG
>JAHYJI010000046.1 GCA_019429145.1 Coriobacteriia bacterium
CAGTGGAGTTCAGCGAGGAGGAGGCTGCCGAGGCGCTCGCGGCCGACGAGGTCAGCGTCACGGTCGACCTCCACCTCGGCACGGCACAGGCCACGGTGCTCACCTGCGACCTGACCTACGAGTACGTGCGCATCAACGGCGAGTACCGGACCTAGCGGCCGGCTCCGGGCGAAGGACATGACGATGGAACACCTGCTTCAGAAAGCCGAGACGCTCACCGAGGCGCTTCCGTGGATCAAGCGCACGTGGGGCAGGACCGTCGTGCTCAAGTACGGCGGTGCCGCGATGACCGACCCGGTACTGCGCGAGCACGTCGCCTCCGACATCGTGCTCATGAAGCTCGTCGGCGTGAACCCGGTGATCGTGCACGGGGGCGGCCCGTCGATCACCTCCTACATGGAGCGCCTCGGCATGCCGGTCGAGTTCCTCGACGGCCTGCGCGTCACCACGAGCGAGGCGATGGAGGTCGTCAAGATGGTGCTCGTGGGCAAGGTCAACAAGGACCTGGTCACCGCCATCAACGCCCACGGACGCCTCGCCGTGGGCATCGCCGGCGACGACGCCAACCTCATCAAGGCGCGCCCGATCTCGGACCGTCTCGGGCGTGTGGGCGAGGTCACCTCGATCGACACCACGGTGGTGCGCAAGCTCGTCGGCGACGGTTTCATCCCGGTCATCGCGAGCGTGGCGATCGGCGAGGACGGCGAGAGTTGCAACATCAACGCGGACCTGGTGGCCGGTGAGATCGCGGCGGCACTCGACGCGGACAAGGTCATCTTCCTCACCGATGTCGACGGCCTGTACCGCGACTTCGACGACAAGGACTCGCTGATCAGCGCGCTCTCGCTCGAGCAGGTCGAGGAGATGATCGCGTACGATCGCCTGGCCAGTGGCATGATCCCCAAGGTCGGCGCGTGCGCACACGCGCTTCGGGGCGGAGTGAGGCGTGCTCACATCCTGAACGGCACCGTGCCGCACTCGCTCCTGCTCGAGATCTACACCGATGGTGGTGTCGGCACGATGATCACCCGCGGCGGTGAGAGTCTCGGTCTGCCCGACGACGGCATCTACACGGCGTACGAGGGCGAGGTGACGCTCTAGCATGGGCGAGCGCTTCGACACCCTCGCGGCCAAGGACGCGACCTTCGTCATGGGGACCTACGCCCGCAAGCCGGTGCTCTTCGTCGAGGGGAGCGGGATGCGCCTTGTCGACGACGAGGGTCGCGAGTACCTGGACTTCGTCTCGGGCATCGGAGCGGTCAACCTCGGCCACGCGCACCCCGCGGTCACCGAGGCGGTCTGGCAGCAGTCATCGCGGCTCGTGCACGTGAGCAACCTCTATCACGTCGAGCACCGTGCCGAGCTTGCCGAGGAGCTCTCCGCTCTGCTCGGAGGCGGCTGGAAGGCGTTCTTCTGCAACTCGGGAGCCGAGGCATGCGAGGGAGCCATCAAGCTAGCGCGCAGGTGGGGAAGGGCGAACAAGGGCCCGGACGCGATTCGCATCATCACCGCCGAGCGGAGCTTTCACGGGCGCACGCTCGCCACGCTCGCGGCCACCGGTCAGCCGTCCAAGCAGGAGGCATTCGGGCCTTTGCCGGCCGGCTTCGTCCACGTGCCGCTTAACGACCTCGCGGCACTCGAGGCCGAGCTAGACGACACGGTCTGCGCGGTGATGCTCGAGGTCATCCAGGGCGAGGGCGGCGTCTATCCGTGCGACCGCGAGTACCTGGCAGCCGTGCGAACGCTCTGTGACGAGCGGGAGATGCTGCTCGTGCTCGACGAGGTGCAGACCGGCTTCTGGCGGACAGGGGAGACCCCCTTCGCTCACCAGGCGTACGGGGTCCGCCCCGACGTGGTGGCGCTTGCCAAGGCGATGGCCAACGGGCTGCCCGCCGGTGCGGTGATGGCCGCTGGCTCGGCTGCCGAGGCGTTCTCTCCCGGAGACCACGGGTCGACGTTCGGAGGCGGACCGGTCATCTGCGCCGCGGCGCGCGCGACCATCGGCGCGCTTGCGCAGGAGGAACTCGGCAGGCGGGCCGGAGTGGAAGGTGCGTACCTGCGCGAGGGGCTCGGGCGCCTGGCACGCGAGACGGGGATGATCGGTGAGGTCCGGGGCCGGGGACTGATGCTCGCGGCACACTTCACCGCCCCGATTGCGGGCGATCTGGTCGCTGCCGGTCTCGAGCGAGGCCTCGTTCTGAACAACATCGGTACGGATATCATGCGTTTTCTTCCACCCCTCGTGTGTGGAAAGGCCGAGATTGATACACTTCTGCACGTTCTGTCCGAACTCATCACAGACAGGGACGGTGCATCGTGACCAACACGCTCTCAGGCAGGGACCTTCTCACGCTGGCGGACTTCTCGGTGGCCGAGATCCGGCTCGTGCTCGACACAGCTCACGCGCAGAAGACGGCCTGGGCGGCCGGGGAGCGCGACACTCCGCTTGCCGGCATGTCGGTCGCGCTCATCTTCGAGAAGCCTTCGGTGCGTACGCGGGTCTCGTTCGAGGTTGCCTGCGCGCGGCTCGGAGCCACCCCGATCGTGCTCTCAGGCGCTGACTCGGCCTTCTCCCGCGGTGAGACCGTTGCGGATACGGCGCACGTGCTGGAGCGCTACTGCGAGGCGATCGTGCTGCGCACCTTCGAGCAGTCCAAGCTCGACGAGGTCGCGCGCGTCGCGAGCGTGCCGGTCGTCAACTCGCTCTCCGACGACCATCACCCCTGTCAGGGCCTGGCCGACCTGCTCACCATCGAGGAGCATCTCGGACGGCTGGAGGGAGTGAAGCTCGCATACGTCGGCGACGGCAACAACATGGCGCACACCTACCTGCACGGCGGCGCACTCACCGGCATGGACGTGCGTATCGCCACACCGGCGGGCTTCGAGCCGAGCGAGGCGATCGTGAACGAGGCGCGCGCCATCGCCGCGCGTACCGGCGCAACCATCACGGTGACATCCGATCCGCGTGCCGCCGTCGAGGGAGCAGACGTCGTCGCCACGGATACCTGGGCCTCGATGGGCCAGGAGGACGAGCACGTCGAGCGGTTGCGCGCGTTCGCCCCTTTCCGGGTGGACGACGTGCTGCTGGATCACGCCTCGGCAGACGCCCGGTTCATCCACTGCCTGCCCGCCCATCGCGGCGAAGAGGTCACCGAAGAGGTCATCGACTCCGATCGCTCGATCGTCTTCGACCAGGCCGAAAATCGGCTACACGCACAGAAGGCACTGCTCAGCCTCTTGCTCGGCTGAGATCCACGCCCCCGAGGTACCGAGGAGACGCCAGTCATGAAGAAGCGGGTCATGCGACAGGACGCGATCAGACGCATCGTGCGCGCGGAGCGCATCCGCACCCAGCGCGACCTGGTCGAGCGCCTGCGGGCCGAAGGCTTCGTCTGCACGCAGGCCACCGTTTCGCGTGACGTCACGGAGATGGGGTTGCGCAAGCTGCCCGAGGGCGTCTACGTCTTGGCCGAGGACCTGCACCTGCAGCGAATGATCTCCGAGCTCGTGTTGAGCGTGGTCGGCACCGGAGCGCTCGTTCTCGTCAAGTCGACTCCGGGGACTGCCCCCGGAGTTGCAGCTGCGCTCGACGGTGCGGGTCTCGACGGCGTTCTCGGCTCGATCGCCGGCGACGACACGATCCTCATCATCGCTGCAGATGACGAGAGCGCGTTACGAGTTCGCGAAGGAATCGACAAGTTCCGCGGCACCCGCTAGCGGCTACAGGCAGGAAGGGACCCCATGGCACGCGAGAAGTGCGTACTGGCCTACTCGGGCGGGCTCGACACGTCGGTCGCGATCAAGTGGATCGCCGAGAACCACGACGTCGACGTGGTCGCCCTGGCGATCGACGTCGGCCAGGAGCGTCAGGACCTCGAGTTCGTCCGTCAGAAGGCGCTCGACATCGGAGCGGTCGAGTCGGTGGTCAAGGACGTGCGCGGCGAGTACGTCGACGAGTACATCTCCAAGGCGCTCAAAGCCAACGCGCTCTACGAGAACAAGTACCCGCTCGTTTCGGCGATGTCGCGGCCGATCATCGTCAAGCACCTTGTCGAGGAGGCCCACCGGTGCCGCGCGAAGTACATCGCGCACGGTTGCACCGGCAAGGGCAACGATCAGGTCCGCTTCGAGGTCGGCATCGCCTCGCTCGATCCGGACATCGAGGTACTCGCCCCGGTCCGGGAGTGGGACCTGCGCACGCGCGAACTGGAGATGGACTACGCGGCCGAGCGCGGCATCCCCGTGCCCACAACCAAGGACAATCCCTACTCGATCGACGACAACCTGTGGGGCCGCGCGATCGAGTGTGGCGTGCTCGAGGACCCCTGGGTCGAGCCGCCGGCCGACATCTACACGCTCACGGCCGACTCGCGCGGCAACACCTGCGACGAGCCCGAGTACGCTGAGATCAGCTTCGAGCAGGGCATCCCGGTGGCACTCGACGGCGAACTGATGAGCTTCCACGCCATCATCGACCGGATCAACGAACTCGCCGGCAAGCACGGGTTCGGGCGGATCGACATGATCGAGAACCGGCTCATCGGCGTGAAGTCCCGCGAGATCTACGAGGTGCCCGGCGCGCTCACGCTCATCACCGCGCACAAGGCGCTCGAGGACCTCTGCCTTGAGCGGGAGCTTCTACACTACAAGCTCGGTGTCGAGCAGAAGTGGGCCGAGCTCGTCTACAACGGCATGTGGTTCTCGCCGCTCAAGGAGGCGCTGGACGGCTTCATCGAGACCACGCAGCAGCTCGTGACCGGCGACGTGCGCCTCCGCTTCTTCAAGGGCAGCTGCGTGACTGTCGGCCGCCGCAGCCCGTACTCGCTCTACGACTACAATCTGGCGACCTACGACGAGGCCGACAACTTCGACCACGCGGCCGCGAAGGGCTTCATCGACCTGCACGGCCTGCCCGTCAAGGTCTGGGCCCGGCAGCGCCGCAAGGTCGGCAAGGAAGGCGAAGTGTAACGTGACGGGCGCGAAGAAACCCTGGGGCGGTCGCTTCGAGAAGTCCCCGGGCAAGTTCCTCGAGGAGTTCGGCGCCTCGCTGCCCGTGGACAAGCGCATGTGGGCCGAGGACATCCGGGGCTCGATCGCGCACGCGCGGATGCTTGCCAACCAGCGGATCATCAGCGAGACCGACGCGGATGCGATCGAGGCCGGACTCTCGCAGATCTACCGCGAGATACGCGATGGCTCGTTCGAGTTCCGCATCGCCGACGAAGACATTCACATGGCGATCGAGCGCACGCTCACCGAGCGCATCGGGCCGGCGGGTGGCCGACTCCACACAGCGCGCAGCCGCAACGACCAGGTCGCGCTCGACACCCGGCTCTATGCCAAGCGCCGTGCGATCGAGCTGCTCGGTGCACTCGCGAAGATCCGCGAGACGCTGCTCGGGCTCGCGGTCGCACACGACGATGCGGTCATGCCCGGCTACACTCACCTCCAGAGAGCGCAGCCGGTGCTCTTCTCCCACCACCTGCTCGCGTACTTCTGGATGCTCTCGCGCGATGCGACGCGCGTGCGCCACGCCTACGAGGCCGCCGACGTGATGCCCCTTGGCAGCGCCGCGCTTGCCGGCACCACCTTCCCGATCGACCGGGGTTTCGTCGCCGACCGCCTGGGCTTTGCCGAGGTGAGCGCCAACTCGATGGACAGTGTTTCTGACCGGGACTTCCTCCTCGACCTGACCTACGCATGCACGGTGACGATGATCCACCTCTCGCGGCTGTGCGAGGAGCTCATCCTCTGGTCGGCCGAGGAGTTCGGGTTCGTGCGGATGGACGACACCTACTCGACCGGCTCGAGCATCATGCCGCAGAAGAAGAACCCGGACTTCGCGGAGCTCACGCGCGGCAAGACCGGACGCGTGGTCGGCGACCTCGTCGGCCTGCTCACCGTGCTCAAAGGCCTTCCGCTCGCCTACAACAAGGACATGCAGGAGGACAAGGAGGGCGCGTTCGACGCCATCGACACGACACTCGACTGTCTCGTGGCCGTCGATGGGATGCTCTCCACCATTGGCATCGACACCGAGCGGATGCGCGCGGCGGCTCACGGCGGCTTCATGGCCGCCACCGATCTGGCCGACTACCTCGTCGGCACGGGCATGCCCTTCCGCGACGCGCATGAGGTTGTCGGGCGCCTCGTGCTCACGCTCGAGCGCAAGGGCCGCACGCTGCAGGACCTCACTCCGGACGAGTTCGCAGCCGTAGACCCCGCCTTTGGCGAGGACGCTGCGAGGGCGGTCGACATCGACGCGGTCGTTGCGCGCCGCGTGAGCGAGGGCGGCACCGGCGGGGATGCCGTTGCGGTCCAGCTGACGCGATGCCGCGACGTGCTCGCTGCCGACACCACCTGGCTCGAGGCGCTCGCCGAGTAGGAGGGGAGACGTCCGCATGCCCGAGCTCGACAACGCCGCGATCGCACGGGAGCTCGAGGTCATGGGCGATCTGCTCGAAATCGCTGGCGCCGACAGGTTCCGCGTGCTCAGCTACCGGAAGGCAGCGAACTCGATCCGTGCATGGCCCGAGCAGCTCTCGGCGATGGCCGAACAGGACCGTCTCACCGAGGTTCCCGGCGTGGGCAAGAGGCTCGCGGCGAGCATCACCGAGATGCTCCATCACGGCACCTTCCCCGAGTTCGAGGCGGCCAAGGCCGAGTATCCGGCGGGGCTGGTCGAGCTCACGCAGGTTGCCGGCGTCGGCCCGACACGTGCCCGGCAGTTCTACGACAAGCTCGGTGTGGACTCGGTCGACGCCCTGCTGCATGCGATCGACTCCGGCGAGCTGGGCCGGATCGGCGGGATGGGTGAGAAGACCGTCGCGAGCATCCGCCGCGGAGTCGAGTCGTTCCTGGCACACCGCGGGCGGATGCTGCTGAGGGACGCCCTTCCGCTCGCCGAGCGCCTTGCCGCCGAGTTGCTCGAACACCCCGCGGTGCTCAGCGCCACGCCCGCCGGCTCGCTCCGCCGCATGCAGGAAACCATCGGCGACATCGACATCATCACCGCATCCGAGGACGGCCCCGCGGTGATGGAGGCGGTGCGCGAGCTTCCTGCCGTGGCGCGGGTGCTCGGCAGTGGCGAGACCAAGACGAGCGTGCTCACCACCTCCGGGCTCCAGGTCGACGTGCGCGTCGTCGCCCCGGAGCAGGCCGGTGCCGCGCTCCAGTACTTCACCGGCAGCAAGGAGCACAACGTCGCCCTGCGCGAGATCGCCAAGCGTGCCGGCATGAAGGTCAACGAGTACGGGGTGTTTCGCGTGGATGCGCAGGGCACCGAGGTCGAGCGGCTCGGTGGTGCAACCGAGGACGAGGTCTACCGGATACTCGGCTTCGCGCAGACGCCTCCTCCCGAGATCCGTCACGACACCGGCGAGATCGAGGCGGGACTCGCTGGCACACTTCCGCGTCTAGTCGAACCCGGTGACATCCGCGGTGACTTCCACGCGCACACCACGAGCACTGACGCGCACTCCACGCTCGAGGAGAATCGTGCCATGGCAGCCGAACTCGGCTACGAGTACCTGGTTGTGACCGATCACGCCGAGAACCTGCGCATGGTACGTGGAATGACCGTGCCACAGCTCGAGGAGCAGTGGGCCGAGGTCGACGCGCTCAACGCCTCCCGCGGCGAGCTGCCCTACATCCTCAAGGGCGTGGAGCTCAACGTCGGCCCGGACGGCACCGTTGACTACGACCCTGAGATCCTGGCCCGCTTCGACTTCTGCATCGCATCGCTGCACTCGGGCTGGGGGGAGGAGAGCGGCGCGGTCACGGAGCGGCTGCTGCGAGCGATGGACAACCCCTACGTCGACATCATCGGCCACCCCACGGGCCGCATCATCGGCAGGCGCGACCCGATCGCGCTGGACATGGACGCCGTGCTCGCCAAGGCGGCTGAGACCGGCACGATCATGGAACTCAACGCCTACCCCGACCGTCTCGACCTGAACGACGCCCACCTGCGACTCGCCATGCGGCGCGGAGTGCGCATCGCGATCGGGACCGACGCGCACCGCGCCGAACACATGCGCTACATGCGCTACGGCGTGGCGACCGCCCGCAGGGGATGGGTCACTCCGAATCTGTGCCTGAACGCCCAGCCCCTCGACACGGTGCGCTCCTGGCTCAGGCGAAACTCGCGTTAGCTGAGGATCGCGACACCGGCGACGTGGTAGCCGACGAGCACCACGTGAAGCCCTGCGGCTGCGACCGCGAGCACGATCACGCTCCGGTAGTGCCGTAGCCACCACATACCCGCGACGACGGCTGCAAGGCTCGTGAGCTTGAGGGCCAGCGCCGCTCCCGGCCCGGCATCGTAGGCTGCGCGCATCAAGGGGTTACCCTCGACAGCGCCGAGCGAGGTGAGGGCGTTGTACGTCAGTGCCCAGTCGAGGACCCCGAGCACGAGGATCAGCACAAGGAGTGCCGCGAAGTAGCGCTGATCGGAACGGATGAGTCCGGAGAGCGGGTAGCTCCGCCGCCGGTCGAACCCGGTGCGGCGTTCGGGCCAGTGCCACGACGCGCGCACCCCACGCCGTTCTGAATCCCGTCTCTCTGGCACCTCAACCTCCGAGACCCCGTAGTGGACATCTATACCCTCCCTCCCGGCCTGCTCTAACGTGCGGTACCATCTCGTCCATGGAACCGACGCTCCCGGATGCCTCCCGCCTGCTGCCGCGCTCGTTCTTCGAGCGTGACCCCCGCGTGGTCGCGCGCGAGGTGCTCGGGTGCCCGCTCGTCTCGCGCAAGGGCGCCGTGCTGACCGGTGGCGTCATCGTCGAGACCGAAGCGTATCTCGGCACGGGCGATCCGGGCAGTCACGCGTCCACCCGCGGTATCACGAAGCGCAATGCGGTGATGTACGGGCCGCCCGGCCACGCCTACGTCTACTTCACCTACGGCAACCACCACATGTTGAACTTCGTGTGCGAACCGGAAGGTACGGCCGGCGCCGTGCTGGTGCGCGCGGTGCGGCCGCTCTGGGGTATCGGGGAGATGGCCCGGCGGCGCGGGGCTCGTCCCCTCCTGGACCTCGCCAACGGTCCCGGGAAGCTGACCGCCGCGCTCGGCATCGATCTGACTGACAACGCTTGCCCGCTCAACGAGATGGGGATATTCGTCTACGATGCGCCCCGTGTCGCAGATGCGCAGGTGGTGACCACGGGGCGCGTCGGTCTTTCGAACGGCCACGAACACGAGTACCGTTATCACCTGCGTGACGATCCGTTCGTATCCCGAGGACGCACCGGCCCTCGCCCGAGTTCAGGCCGTAGGAAGAACAGGAGCCAGACGTGAGCATCGCACTGAAGGACATCTACCGCATCGCAATCGAGAAGGGTATCGCCGAGGACGCTCGTGACCGTGGTGAGATCGACCGCGTCCTCGCCAACGCCAGGAAGGCGTACGAGAAGCTCGACGAGGACGAGCGGGACTTCTTCGACACCGAGAAGTTCACCAACCCGTACTCGGACACGAGGATCGCGCTGGGTGATCCGGAGTCGATGGTCCGCGGGCTGATCGTGGGTATCGACATGGAGGTGGGGGAGGTACTGCTCGCCGATCGCCTCCGCGAGAAGGGCGAGCCGATCGATCTCGTCTTCGCCCACCATCCCGAGGGACCGGGCTTCGCGGGGTTGCACGAAGTCATGTACATGCAGGCCGATCTCTGGGCGGCACAGGGCGTGGGTATCGGTGCGGCCGACGCTCTTATCGAGCCCCGGGCACAGGAGATCCGCCGCAAGATCATGCCGGCGAACCACTATCGCGCCATCGACGCGGCCCGGCTACTCGGCTTCTCGATGTTGTCGTGTCACACGCCCGCCGACAACAGCGTCAACGCTTTCGTCCAGCGCTTTCTCGAGCAGGAGGCACCGGCGACGCTTGACGAGGTGGTCAAAGCCCTGCGCGCCATACCCGAGTACGCCGACGCCGCCCGCAAGGGCTACGGTCCGGCGCTCATATCCGGCTCGTCATCTGCGCGCCCCGGCCGCATCGTCGTCGACATGACCGGCGGTACCGAGGGCCCGAAAGAGGCGCTCGAGCGCCTCTCGGCGGCGGGAGTGGGCACGCTGGTGGGAATGCACTACTCCGAGGAGCACCGGAAGCGGGCCGAGGAGCTCAAGGTGAACCTGATCATCGCCGGCCACGTGTCGTCGGACACGCTCGGCATGAACCTCGTCCTCGACGAGATCGAGAGAGCCGGCGAGATCGCCATCTACTGCACGTCAGGGATGGTGCGCGTCAAGCGCTCCTAGGTTCCTGCCCTCACCGCGCGTCATCCGGGCTGGCAGCTGCCCCGCGCCCCTACGGGTTCGGGGTAGCCGTCGGTTCGGGCGTGGGAGGCGGCTCGGGAGCGGGCGGCGGTGGAGGAGGCGGAGGTGGTGTCGGGTCCTTGCCCTTGGAGACCTGGACCGTGACCATGGTGTTGGGCTTGACCTTGTCTCCCGCGGCAGGCTCCTGTGAGATGATCGTCCCGGCGGGCACCGTATCGTGGAACACCTCGGCCGCGGCTAGTCCGAGTCCCGTGTCCTCCAGCGCCGAGCGCGCTTGCGCTAGGGTCATCCCTGCAAGATCGGGAACCGGCACCTGGAGCGGGGGCTGCTTGAACGTGTACTCCGGCTTGCCGACCTTCTCGAAGTCGAGCGCGGGCCGGCCCTTGAGTGCGGTTCGCATGAAGTCTGCCCAGATAGGTGCGGCCACCGTGCCTCCAAATCCGCGACGGCCCCGCACGTTGAGCATGGGCCTCTCCTCCTGGTAGAAGCCCACCCATACGGATGTGACCAGGTCTGGTGTGTAGCCCACGAACCAGGCGTCGCGGTAGTTCTGGCTGGTACCGGTCTTACCGGCCACAGGGCGACCGATGTTGGCCACGCGGCCCGTACCGCCGGTGATCACGCCACGGAGCACTGCATTGGCTTCCCCTGCGATCTCGGGCTCGAGCACCCGTTCGCCCTCGGGATCGACCTCGAAGACGACCTCGCCATGCCGGTCGATGACCTTGGTGATCGCGACCGGCTCGTAGTGCACACCGGTGGTTGCCAGCGTGCCGTATGCCGAGGCCATCTCGAGCGGGGTGACGTTTTGCGAGCCGAGCGCGATCGACGGGTAGGGCGGGATCTCCGAACGGATCCCCATCCTCCGGGCGACGGCCGAGACTTTCTCCGCGCCCGTTCTTTCGTCGTCGTTGAGTTCCCAGATCAACCGCGCGAACACCGTGTTCACCGATGACCGTGTGGCGGAGTCCATGGTGATGAACCCGCGGCCACGACCCTCGCTGTTGGAGACCTCCCAGAGGGGCTCGGTGGGAATCCGGGCGGGTGATGAGGAGTCCACGTAGCGCGAGGGGGGCATGCCTGCTTCGAGCGCGGCAACGAGCACGAACGTCTTGAAGCTCGACCCGGGCTGACGCCGACCTTGGGTCGCGAGGTTGAACTTGTTCGTCGAGTAGTCACGGCCTCCGACCAGCGCCTTGATGTACCCGTCACGCGGGTCGATCGAGACGAGCGCGGTGTCCGGGTCCTCCGGTCTGCCGAGCGCCTCGTTCACGGATTCCTCGGCTGCTCGCTGCATGCTCATGTCGAGCGTGGTGTGGACCTCCAGGCCACCCTCGAACACGATGGTAGGGTCGTACTCCTCCTGGAGGATCTTCTTGACGTGCGCAACGAAGTACGGCGCGGCGTAGATGCCGTGTTCGGGCTCCGGTGCCCTCTTGAGTTCGAGTGGCGTCTCCCGGGCCTCCTCGTACTCCTCGACCGTGATGTAGCCGTTGGCCAGCATGCGTGCCAGCACCTGGTTGCGCCGCCGCTCCGCTCCCTCGGGGTTGGCGTATGGGGAGAGCCTGCTGGGCTGCTGCGGAAGTCCGGCCATCAGGGCCGCCTCGGCCAGCGTGAGTTCGTCGGCATCCTTGGAGAAGAGGGTCTGCGACGCGGCCTGTGCCCCGTATGCCCCCTCGCCGAAGTAGATCGCGTTCAGGTAGAGCTCGAGGATCTCATCCTTGCTCTTTCGCTTCTCCAGCTCACGTGCGAGAAAAGCCTCCCGGACCTTACGGGCGAACGAGATGTCCGTTCGCTCATCGAGGAGCACGGTGTTGCGGATGTACTGCTGGGTGATGGTCGAGGCGCCTTCTTCGACCGAGCCGGCCGCCAAGTCTTTGATAGCTGCGCGTGCGATACCGTACAGGTCGATGCCGTCGTGGCTGTAGAAGCGCTCGTCCTCGACAGCGACTATCGCATCGACGAGGTCGGTTGCGATGGCCGACATCGGCACCACGGTCCGGTTCTCGAGGTAGAGACGGGCAAGCAGTACACCGTCGGCCGAGTAGACGCGCGTGGCCTGTGCGACCTCGAACGCATCGGGCGACTCGTAGTCGGGGAGGTCCTGCAGCCACGAGCCGACGACGCCGAACGCGCCTGCGGCTCCGAACGCGAGAAGGGCAACGACGCCGATCGCGGCCGCTGAGAAGACCCCGATCACGACTCGTGCACTTCCACGGTGCGCTCGCCGCGCCCGCATACGCCTGCTTGCCATTGCTTGCTACCCACCTCCAGTCGTCTATTATCTCACCCTGCGCTAGTATCGTGCCAGGTGACTCCGGACGGCGTTACCCAACGGATAGACGAGGCGACCATGTCTGAAGTTCCCGCGCTCGCCAGACCCGAGCTGCTCGCACCTGCCGGAGGGCCCGAGGCGCTGCGCGCTGCCGTGAATAACGGTGCCGACGCCGTCTACCTCGGAGTCGACCGGCTCAACGCGCGCCGCGGTGCGGAGAACTTCGAGCTGGATTCGCTCGGCGATGCGACGCGCTTTGCGCACCTGCGTGGCGCGAAGGTGTACTTGACCGCGAACGTGGTCATCCGCCCGTCCGAGATGGGCGACGCGCTTGGGCTCGTCGACGAGGCGTGGGCGAGCGGGGTCGACGCGGTCATCGTACAGGACCTCGGCCTTGCCCGGGCGGTCTCCCGCGAGCTGCCCCACGTGCGGCTGCACGCGTCGACCCAGATCAACGCGCACAACGCGCTGAGCGTCGCGGAGCTGGCGCGCCTTGGCTTCTCGCGCGTGACGCTCGCGCGGGAGCTCTCTCTTCCCGAGATCGAGACGATAGCGCGCCACTCCCGTGTCGAGGTCGAGACGTTCGTGCATGGCGCGCTGTGCTTCTGCTACTCAGGGCAGTGTCTGCTTTCATCGGCGGTTGGGGGGCGCTCGGCGAACAGGGGTATGTGTGCCCAGCCGTGCCGCTTGCCCTACGAGCTCCTCGACGACAAGGGCAGAGAGCTCGAGGCACCCGGGCGATACCTGCTGAGCCCTCGCGACCTCGCCGGCATCTCCTTGCTACCGCAGATCGTCTCGACGGGGGTCAGGGCCATCAAGATCGAAGGCCGTATGAAGAGCCCCGAGTACGTGGCTATCGTCACCGGCGTCTACCGTGCTGCGCTCGACAGGGCTATCGCCGGTCCGGACACCTTCGAGGTCACCGATGCAGAGGCCGACGCGCTCGCCGAGGCGTTCAGCCGCGGTTTCACGACCGGCTACCTGGCAGGAATCCGGGACGAGCGCCTCATGGGGTACGACCGACCGAACAACCGCGGGGTTCCCGTGGGACGGGTCGTCAGCGTCGAGGAGCGAACGGCGGTCGTGGCCTTGGACAGGGCCGTGGAGACCGGGGACACCCTGGAGTTCTGGACGCGCCGCGGCCGGTTCGGGCAGAAGGTCGGCGCACTCGTCATCGACGGCCACGAGCGTCCGGTAGCGCCGGCAGGCTCGCGTGCAGGCATCCGCGTGGACAAGTCCGTCTCGTCGGGCGATCGCGTGTTCCGCGTGACGAGCGCCGCACTGGAGAATGCCGCGCGACGTACCTTCGCAGGTGAGGACGCCAGCCGCACGGTCAAGGTACGCGTCACCGTGCGGGCGCTCGTCGGCCAGCCGCTGGAGATATCGCTCGAGACGGATGGCCACCGCGGTGCCGCACGGGGACCCGCTCTCGAGCCCGCACGCACGAAACCGATCACAGCCGCCGACATCACCGAGCACGTTGGCCGGCTCGGCGGTACGCCGTTTGTGCCCGAGTCGTGGGACATAGAGCTCGGCCCCGATGTCGGCGCGGGCTTCTCGCTGCTGCACCGTGTACGGCGGGAAGCGGTCGCAGAGCTCGAGAGGATGATGCTCG
>JAHYJI010000047.1 GCA_019429145.1 Coriobacteriia bacterium
GCCGAAGAAGCACGGCCAGTGCACCGGCGGGGAGGTGATGCGCATGTGGACCTCGGCAGCACCGGCGTCGCGCAGTAGCTGGACGAGCTTACGCGAGGTGTTGCCACGCACGATGGAGTCGTCGACCACCACGATGCGCTTGCCCTCGATGACGTGCCGCAGCGGGTTGAGTTTCAGGCGGATGCCCTGCTGGCGGATGGTCTGCGTGGGCGAGATGAAGGTGCGGCCCACGTAGCGGTTCTTGACGAGCCCCTCGCCAAAAGGCACGCCGCTCTCCTGCGCGAATCCGACCGCACCGGGCACGCCGGAGTCCGGCACCCCGATCACGACATCGGCATCTGCGGGAGCGTCGGCCGCAAGCGCGGCGCCCATGCGGCGGCGCGCCTCGTAGAGGGTACAGTCGTAGAGCACGCTGTCCGGGCGCGCGAAGTAGATGAACTCGAAGATGCACAGGCTCGGCTTCTCGGCAGGCACCGCCTGCTCGGCCTCCAGGCCGTCGGCCGAGATCTTCACCATCTCGCCGGGCTCGAGCTCGCGCACGTACCGGGCGCCGATGATGTCCAGTCCGCACGTCTCGCTGGATACCACCCAGCCCCCGTCGCCGAGCTTCCCGATTGCCAGCGGGCGGATGCCGTAGGGGTCGCGGAACGCGTAAACGGCGTCCTCGGTGATGAGCACCACCGAGTAGGCGCCGCGGATGAGTTTCATCGTGTCGCGGATCCCCGAGCGAATGTGGTTGTGCTGCTGCGTGAAGTGGCCGATCAGCGTGGCGATGACCTCTGAGTCGGTGGTCGAGCGGAAGCGCACGCCGTTGCCCTTGAGCGAGTCGCGCAGCTCGGTTGTGTTCACGAGGTTGCCGTTGTGCGCGAGTGCGATAACCTGATGCCCGATGGCCGAGAGGTGCGGCTGGGCGTTCTCCCACGAGGTGGAGGAGCCGGTGGTCGAGTAGCGCGTGTGGCCGAGTGCGACCGATCCGGTGAGCGAGTCGAGGTCCGACTCGGTGAACACCCTGCTCACGAGCCCGTGATTCTTCGTTACGGTGACGGTGTCGCCGTCACCCACCGCGATGCCCGCAGACTCCTGACCGCGGTGCTGCAGCGCGTGCAGCCCGAAGTAGGTGAGCCGCGCGACGTCCTCGCCCGGTGCGTAGATGCCGAAGACGCCACAGGCCTCCTCGGGCCGGTCCGGACGTTGGTCGAAGTCGGGTTCCTCGCAGGAGTGCGGAGTAGTCATATGGGAGGTGTCCTGACTCGGAGACGGTGTGCGAACGCGCGTAGGATAGCACGATTCTGCCGTGCGCGAACCGCCGGCACGCTATCATGAGGCCGAGGGGGAGGTGTGCGGTGGGACGAGTGATGCGCTGGGTCGAACGGGTGTCCGTGCTCCAACTGCTGCTGGGCATCAACACGCTGCTTGTGGTGTTCGCGTTCGCTTACTGGACGCTCTCTGAACCGGGCAGTACCAACGGCCTGATCGAGACGTACGAGCCCGAGGGCCAGGTCTCCTTCCTCGATGCGCTCTACTTCAGCGTGGTCTCGCTGAGTTCGCTGGGCTACGGGGACATCCGACCGCTCGGTTTCTCGCGCTTCCTCGCGGGCGCCGAGGTCATCATCGGGCTGTCGTTCTTCGGCATCATGGTGGCCAAGATCTCCTCGGTCAGACAGGACTACATCCTACGGCGCATGTACTACTCCGAGCTCATCGACGGTCGGCTTGAGGGCTTCGCTCACCAGCTCGAGGAGCATCGCAAGCTCTACCTGGCGTCGAGCACCCTGCTGCTCGGCGGCGATAACGATCCGGAGCTCGCAACCACCTACAAGGACGAGGTCACGCAGACCACGATCTTCTTCGAGATCCACGCCGTCCTGCACGACGTGGTCGACATGTTCGTGCTCGAGACGCGCAGTGGCGGGTTCTTCGACAACGTGTCCGATGCGTTGCTCATGCGTATCTACGCCTCGGTCCAGAGCACGATGCACCACACGATCCACCTCGCCGATCGCGATGCCGAGGCCGCAGGTGCCCTGGTCTTCTGCGGAAACGAGCAGTGGATCGGGGAGATGCTGGAGCTTGCCGAGGAGATCGCCCGGCTCGGCCGCAAGCACTCGCGCAGCGACGACATCGTCCGGCAGTGTGGGGACATCCTGGAGGCGGCGGCGCGCGTGCGCGCGGGCGTGATGCCGCTGGTGGCGGGCGCGCTCGCGTAGCCCGCGTCTCCTTCCCTATCCAACCAGCGGAAACTCCAGGGCCGTCCTGTGACCTGGAACACTAATCTTCCGCGCCCGACCCACCGATACACCTGACTGTAGGTCCCTGTCTCGGTGGGAAGGATCGTGGTAACCATGATGTCCCGTCTCATGCGACCGTCGTGGAAGCTGATCTTCGCGACGCTGCTCGTGCTGTCGCTCGCTGTCGGACCGCTGGCGTCGGCGGGCGCTTCTGATCCCCGTTCGGGTGACGGAGCGTACTCGCCCGACCAGATCCTCGTGAGCTTCAAGCCGGGTACGGCAGCGTGGGACCGGGCCGGGGCGCACGCATCTCTCGGGACGAAGGCGAAGGGCCGCATCCCGCAGATCGATGTGGAGATCGTCGACGTGCCCAAGGATCGCAGCGTCGAGGGCCTCGTGAAGATGTACGAGAAGAACCCGAACGTGGTGTTCGCGGAGCCGGATTACGTCTGGGAACTCGAGATGACTCCGAATGAGTCTCTGTTCTGGAGGCAGTCGCACTCGGTGGATATCGGTCTGCCGGAGGCGTGGGATGTTACCCAGGGTTCCCCGAACGTGACGATCGCCATCCTTGACAGCGGCATCGACACGACGCACCCAGATCTTCAGCGACTAGTTCCTGGCTACGACTTCGGTGAAGGCGACAGCGATCCGACGGACGTGAACGGGCACGGGACGGCTGTCGCCGGCATCGCAGCCCAGACCGGGAACAACGGCATAGGCTACGCCGGGGCCAACTGGGTGTCGCCGATCATGCCCGTGAAGGTCGGGGCTTCCGACGGCACAGTGCCGTCGAGTGCGGTGGCGGCAGCACTACCGTTCGCCGCCGACAGAGGCGCGCGTGTGGCCAACATGAGCTTCAGCGGCGCCACGTACAGCAGCGCCGTCAAGAGCGCCGTCGACTACGCACTCGCTAAGGGCATGTTCCTCTGCGCATCCACCGGCAATACCGGATCTGAGGGCGTACGGTACCCTGCGGGCTATCCGGGCGTCGTCGGAGTCGGATCGATGTCGTCGACCAGCGTATCCAGCTTCTCGTCGTACGGCAGCCACGTGGACCTTGTCGCGCCAGGACAGGGGGTCTACACCACATGTCTGCCGAAGAACAGCCCCTATGGTGACCGATACTTCTTCTTCAGTGGCACTTCGGCGTCCACCCCATACGTGGCCGGCCTCGCGTCACTCGTCCTGAGTGTGAACCCGGCTCTCAACGGAACTCAGGTAGCCGAGATACTCCGCTCAACCGCGACCGATTTCGGCGCGGCTGGCTGGGACAAGTACTACGGTTGGGGGCGGATCGATGCCGCAGCAGCGATCAGGGCTGTTGCTCCAGTCGACGCCCCATCCCCGGCGCCTGCGGCGCCGGCAGCACCGGACCCGGTCACTGAAGAGCCCGTCACCGAACCCGAGCCGGAGCCTGCAGCCGCAACGGATCCGGTGCCAGCACCGGAGCAACCGGCCGACTCCATTGCGCCTTCTGTATCTATCACGTCCCCCGCACAGAACAGCGTTGTCTCGGGCCTCGTCACGATTCGTGCTGAGGCCGGCGACGAGAACGCGGTCGCACGGGTGCAGTTCTTCGTGAATGGCGTGCTCCTCGGGAGGTCTCAGTCACCGCCCTACACGATGAACTGGAACACCAAGAAGTACAGCGGCGAACAGGCACTCACCGCTGTCGCCTACGACGCTGCAGGGAACACGGGGCTGTCCGAACCGATCACCGTGACCGTGGGAACGGCTGAGAAGAATGCTCCGCCGAAGAAGAAGTGACTCTTTGGGCTGGAGAATGTGAAGAGGGCCCGGCATGCCGGGCCCTCTTCTTGTGCTGTGCGCCTGCAGCTAATCGCAGGTGAACATGGGGACAAGGCATGGGTCGTACTTGATGATCTTGATCGCGTTGTTGTTCAGGCCGTCGAAGATGTTCTTATAGAACTCGGCCTGATCGCGTGCCGGGCCAGCCGCGGTCGTGTCGGGATTATCTGCAACAAACTGCGCTGCCTCAGCGAGCAAGTCCACAATGGAGATGAACTCGGCGTCCCAGCCGATGACGCCGTAGCCGGTGTAATCGGCGTCCCCAACATCGATGTTGAGATTGGTGACGACCATCTGAACCTGCAGCATTTGCGTCATGTTCTGAGCGTTAGCACCAAGCAGCCACGCCCGGAACGCGTTGTAGGTCTCGAAGTCATCTGCGGCGCCGTCCTTATCGATGATACCGTACTCCGCGACGAAGTCATCCCACTCGGTCCCAGCGAGCGCCTTCGCCCCATTCTTGTTGCTCCACCAGCCGAGTGTCTTGCCGCCCTCGGCAGTCGCTTCACACACGTTACCGAAGAGGTAGCCGCTCTTGGTCATGTCGTCCGGCTCCGCGAGAACGACCTCGTAGGAGTTGCCCTCCGGGAACGTCTGGACCCAGCCAGAGCCTGCAGGCGCATCTTCCTCGCTCAGATAGTAAGTTCCGGGATCGAGATCTTTGAAGGTTACCAGGCCCTTATCGTCGGTCAGTGCGCACTTGTTGATCTGCTGGCCGCCACTCGTCATGCCGGTGAGGTTGATCTTCCAGCCCTCGAGCGCGGGCTCGCCCTCGTCTTGCACACCATTCTTGTTGCGGTCGTACCACTTCTTGGCGCTGATCTCGCCGTCGAAGCCGCCGCCGTTGGGTGCCCTGAAGCAGAATGTCACGTGGCTGACGGCCTTGCCCTCAGGAGCCACGAAGCACGTGCCGCTGTAGGCGCCCATCGTGTAGTAGATGTTGGCGCCGGTGCCGGCCTTCACGATCACCGAGCAGACCGGGAACGTGGACGTCCAATCGAACTTGTAGCCGTCACTGTTGGAGATCGTGATGACGGCACCCTCGGGAGTCGTATAGGTTCCGTTCCCGTCGAAGTACGGCTTCTCATCCTTGTCGACGTTCCAGTCATCGACCTTGTACGCATACGGCGAATCGCAGGTGGTCTGCGCGCACTCTGACGCTGCGTTACCCGCCTCGAACTCAGGATCGTACACGGGCTCCGGCGCGGTGCAGCCGCCCTTCGCAACCAGGGAAATGTCGTCGATCACGAAGTCATCGCCGTTGTACGCCACGGTTCGATCGATGATTTTGATGACTGCGGTCGAATCGTCCGCGGTCCAGGCAAATGCAAGTTCCTGCCAGCCCGGCACGGCGCCCGTGAGGGTGTTGAATCCCTGAGGCACGTCGTTGATCAGGACTTCGAGTTTCGCCGGGTTGACCGCATAGCTACTACCCGCCCACATCGAGAAGTCGTATTCGGTTCCTGACACAACCGATACGGACTGTTGCCAAACCACTTTGTCGGCCACATCCGCTGCGTTCACGATCATCATCAAGCCCGAACCGCTGGTATGATCCCCGAAAGATGCCCACGCTGGATGATAGGCTTTCGGATCCAAGCCGACACCGAATGTCTGCGGATTATACATTTCGGCGACTACATAGGCGTACTCGGACGTGAACCCCGTGTTCCCCAACTCGAAATCACCGTTGACGACGAGGTTGCCGTTGGCCGCTCCGACTGGCACCACGAACGTGAACATCGTCATCATCATAGCGACGACAACGAGCATAGACGTGAACCTGGACTTCATCCGTCTCATCAATGCTCCCCCCTTTACGGGATAGTAGACTGCATAGTGTTCTCAAGCGATGCTGCCTGCTACGACTGAGAACGATCCCCCTTCCGGCGCTAGTGCCTTGTTCTAGCTCCCGTGAGACGACAAAGACCGGCCCAATAAGGGCCGGTCTCACCACTTGCTCCCCACCGGACCACGGGTGACCGAACACATCCGGCGGATCTTGGCATTTCCCTGGGAGCCGTCTCCTGTCCCCAGAGACGTATCTGAGAATCATTATGCCAACTTGCGCTGCGATTTACAACTGTTCAGGGGCTGTTCGTGCCCCATTGAATGATGAACGGTTGCCTAGCACCGACTAACGGCACTTTGCCGACCAGATTGCCTCCATGGGAGTACGCGCCCAACGAGCGAACCCGCGCCATCGTCAGTCGTCCCCCGTTCATGGCGCACTCTCGCGCCCAGGATATTACAGCGCCGCCGATGCTAAACTCCCCCGGTCGCCCGGCCGATACTCGTGGTGTATAGGTATCCCCTGTGCCAGAAAGGGTCGTGGTACTCATGGTGTCCCGCCTCACGCGCACCTTGTGGAGGATGGCTCTCGCGCTCGTCGTCACGCTGTCGCTCGCCGCAGGCCCGCTCGCCTCGGCGGGCGCTTTCGGTCCCGGGTCTGCCGCCGACGGCACATTCGCCCCCGACCAGATCCTTGTCAGCTTCAAGCCGGGGACTCCTGCTTGGGACATCGCAGGTGCGCACGCGAATGTGGGTGCGAAGGCCAAAGGTCGCATCCCGCAGATCGACGTCGAGGTCGTGGAGGTGCCGAAGGGCCGCTCGGTCCACGGGCTCATCAAGGCATACGAGAAGAACCCCAACGTGCGGTATGCCGAGCCTGACTTCATCGTCACAGCGACCGCGCTCGTACCGAACGATGCCTACTACGCGTATCAGAAGACGTACATGGAGAGCATCGCCGCACCGGGGGGATGGGCGATATCCACCGGAACCAGCAGCGTGACCATCGCTGTACTCGACACGGGGGTGAATCCTCACGCGGACTTGCAGGGGCGCTTGGTCAAGGGCCGCGACATCGTCAACGACGACGCAGACCCGTCCGACGATCACGGCCACGGCACGATGGTCGCCGGGATAGCCGCCGCCAACGGCAACAACTCCATGGGTATCGCGGGAGTCGACTGGGCCGCCAGGATCATGCCGGTCAAGGTGCTCAACGCCTCCGGGGCCGGCACGAGCAGCTCTGTGGCGCAGGGCATCACCTGGGCCGCGGACAACGGAGCGAACGTCATCAACATGAGCCTCGGCGGTACCACCAGCAGCACGACGATGAAGAACGCCGCCGACTATGCGTACGGCAAGGGATCTGTCCTCGTCGCAGCGGCGGGCAACGACGGGACGAGCAAGGTCCAGTACCCGGCTGCCTACGAGAGCGTCATCGCCGTCGCTGGCCTTGCAGGAGACACCCTTGCCACGTGGTCGTGCTACGGCGAGGGCCTGGAACTGGCGGCCCCGGGCAGCCGAATCTACACCACCACCATGGGCGGCTCCTACTCGTACGCATCGGGCACGTCAGCTGCCGCGCCCTTCGTGGCCGGCCTCTCGGCGCTCGTGCTGTCGGTCAACCCCTCACTGACCCCCGCTGAGGTGCGCGGGGTCCTCGCATCCTCCGCCACCGACCTTGGCGATCCGGGATGGGACGTGAAGTATGGATGGGGTCGGATCCATGTCGAGAACGCTCTTCGCGCAGGTAGTGGCGCGCCCGCTCCTGCGCCGGCCCCGGAGCCGGAGCCGACACCCGAACCTGAGCCGAGCCCTGTGCCCGAACCCGAGCCCGCTCCCGAACCGGAGCCGAAGCCTGAGCCGAGCCCTGCTCCGGAACCCGACGTTGCAGCCCCATCGGTGGCGTTCACAAGCCCCGCCGACGGAGCCACCGTCTCCGGGAGCGCCCAGATAGCGGTCTCTGCAACCGACGACACCGGGGTCACACGCGTCGACTTCTACGTTGACGGAGTGCTCGTGGGCTCGTCGTCCTCAGCACCGTACACCCTGCGCTGGAACACAAGGAAGCACCCGGACGGCCCGTGCCGTATCGAGACGGTCGCCGTCGATGCCGCCGGGAACTCCGGAAGTGCAAGCATCACCGTCACCGTCTCCAACTCCTCCACGAAGAACGTTCCGGCCAAGAAGAAGTAACCGGTCGCGAGCCAATGACGCTGGAAATGCGAGGGGCCGCCCGCACGTGCGGGCGGCCCCTTCATCATGGCCGTAGTCGTATGACACTCCTCTTAGACTAGAGCGCCCCTTTCACTGCGGGCCAACCGACGGCCCCAAGCATCCTGGCCAACTGCGGATTGGCGTTGTTCCAGCAATCCGGCTTCCAGTCAGGCAGCCACTCTTCGGTACCGCTGTTGTTGAAGTCATCGAGCAGCCCACCAATCATCCGGATGTCGGCAAGGTTGCCGCTCGCCAGGGCCAACCGTGCGGCCTCGATGATCGACATGTCGGTGCCGTACCAGTCGATCATGGGAACGCTGGTTCCCAGGCCCTCGTTGAGGATCGCGGCGACGAGCTGGCGAGAGGTCTGCAACTTGGCCTTGTTGAAGTTGCTCAGCCTGTTCGCACCATCCATCTGCGGATAGTTGAGAACCGCCGTGACCTCTTCGATGCTGTAGAGCGTGGTCCAGCCGAGGTCGACGGTTGCGCTCAGCTTCTCGTTGAAGACATGCTCGGCCATGCAGACGTGGGTCTGCCAGTAGCCGATAGTCCGCGTGACGCCGTTGCGCTCGTACTCGTTGACCATCGACATGCCACTGAGCGTCTCCGGCCCGAAGACAGACGTGCTCCACTCGGCATCGTAGAACTTCCAGTAGATCTCCATGCCGGAGAGGCTGAGAACCGCCGGGTCGAAGTCGCCGACGTAGAGGTTCGGAATCACGGCATCGGGCGTGAGCAGAATCTCGTACCACGGGCCGACTGCGGTCGGAGCCCAGGCGGCATAGTACGTGCCACCGGCAGGCTCAGCACGAGCAGTCAACTCGAAGGACTTGAGGGTCCGCGCTTCGACGAAGACGTTCTCGACTGTCTCCTGGCCCTCGATGACCTCGGTGCTCTCGGGCGAGGTGTAGGACCAGATCACCGAACCACCGTAGGTGGCGGAAACCTCGAAGTAGTAGTCGATCTCGGTGCCACACTCGAAGTAGGTCTCCGCATAGAAGGCGCCCTCGTCCTCGACGAGCTCCACCTCGATGTAGTTCTCACCGTCGAGCGTGTAGAACGCCGAGAGTGCGATCTCGTCGAAGAACTCGAGGAGTGCTTCGTCCGGGGCCCACATCCAGGTCTTCAGAGCGAGGCAGAAGTCGTTCGCGTGCGGTCCGGGCGCAGCAAGTGTCTCCGGGCCGAACACGTCGGACTCGAAGACGACATCCATGCCGTCGTAGACACGCCACTTCCACCAGATCTCGGCGTCCACGTCGAACAGGGTCTTGCCGGTCCACACGCCGTCCATGTCCGGATCGGCGAGGTCCACGGCCACCCAAACGACGGGCTCAGCATCCGGATCCTCTGTGTAGTAGGCCTTGTAGTCATAGCCCCTGTCCGCAAACGCGTCAGGCGCCGTGAACTCCCACTCCTTGAGAACGATGGTGAAATCGTTCGTGTGCGGACCGGGAGCCGTGAGCGTTTCAGGGCCGAAGACGGCAGATTCGAAGAGCACGGTCATGCCGTCGTAGACCTTCCACTTCCACCAGATCTCGGCATCCTCGTCATGCGTGGTGGTGGCGGTATACACGCCATCCATGTCTGCATCGGCGAGCGCTACCTCTGTCCAGTCGACAGGCTCGGTCAGGTCCTCGGTGTAGTAGGCCTTATAGGTCCAGCCGGCATCGGCGCCGGCGGGAGCGGTGAACTCCCAGTTCTTCTGCACCCCGGCATCGGCACACAGGCAGAAGCTCACGTGGCTTACGGCGAAGGCGCTCTCGGGTGTCGTGAGGTTGGAGTCAGCCGTAACACCACCGGGGTAGTCTGCGCGGTAGTCATACAGATTACCGCCCGGGCCACCCTTAACGTACACAACGCCAGTCTTGCCGCCCTCGATGGAGAAGGCGACCTTGTTCCCCTCGCTGATGACGACGGTCACCGTGACGTCCCCGAACAGTGTTGGATCGTCGCAGCGCTTCACGTCCTCGAAGGTCATCACGTACGTACCCGGAGCTCCGCTGTCGATGTCTCCGGAGTCGAACTTGTACTCGACGTCACAGTTTGCAGGCGGATCGGTAAGCTTGAAGTTGGAGATGTCGATATAGGTCGGCATCACCAGTGGCGGCGGATCGGGATTGACCACCGCCGTCGCGTAGAACGGCACGCTCATCGTGAGGAAGACCGCCAAGAGCGCGACCCTCCCCACCTTGCCAAACCGCCATCGTTTCATGTGCGCCTCACTTCCTTTCGGCCGCGTTCGACGCGGACCATGACCTTGCCGATGGTTCCTCGTAACGCGAGACTCGCCCGGTGCGGTGCCTGGAGCCCTCCTCACCCCCCCTTCATCCGGTTCGCTACCGCCTGCACTCCGCTGGCGCCCTCCGGACGACAACAAAAAGACCGGCCCTGTTCAAGGGCCGGTCTCACCACTCGCTCCCCGCCGGTCTCTGGGTGACCGCACACGCCCGGCGAATCTTCGCGTCCCCTGCGTCTTGTGTCGTGCCTGACGGAAATCTCGTGTCTAATATGCCCGGGGAGGCGCATCCTGTAGCGATAGAGGCACCAATCAGCAGGTATAATTCAGCCAAGCGGTCGGAATCGAAGGATAAACGGGCAGCACAGAGTACCGGAGTTCTCGCAAGGGCGATGCTGCAAGAAGCCCCGCTACCCCTCGCGCAGTTCCTCGGTCGCGATCGTCTCCTCGGGATGCACGAGCCCGGCAAGCGCGCCCTCGAACACGTCGCTCATCTCGACGACACCGGCCTCCACGAGCCCCTCGATGCGCAGCACCTCGCCGCCTACCGTCCCGATGACCGCGAACGGCACGGCCGCCTCGAACGCGAGCTCGAACAGCCGCTCGACCGCGTCCTCGGCCACCGTCACCACTACCCGCCCCTGCGTCTCGGAGAAGAGCTCTGCGACCGGCGGCAGCTCGTCGCCCAGGTGGATGTCGGCTCCGACGGCGCCTGCGATGCAGCTCTCCGCGAGCGCGACCGCAATGCCGCCCTCCGAGCAGTCGTGTGCCGAGCGCACGATGCCCTCACCGATAGCGGCGAGCAGCACCTCGCGCAGCGCGGCCTCGGCATCCAGGTCGACCCGCGGCGGCAGGCCGGCCACGGTCTCGTGAACGACCTTGAGATACTCGCTGCCGCCCAGCTCGGCCCCGGTCTCGCCGAGCAGCACCACCACGTCGCCCGCCTGCTTGAAGCCGAGCGTCGTATGGTGCGCGACGTCCTCGAGGACGCCGACGAGACCGACGGTGGGAGTGGGGTAGATCGGCTGGCCGAACGACTCGTTGTAGAACGACACGTTGCCGGAGATGACCGGCACCTCCCACGCGCGGCACGCGTCCGCCATGCCGCGGATCGACTCGGTAAACGTCCAGAACACCTCTGGCTTCTCGGGCGAGCCGAAGTTGAGACAATCCGTGATCGCCGCCGGGCGCCCTCCAGCACACGCGACGTTGCGCGCGGCCTCAGCCACGGCGATCTGCGCACCGGTGTACGGGTCGAGGTAGCAGTAGCGGCCGTTGCAGTCGCTCGATGCGGCGATGGCGCGCTCGGTGACCTCGCCGCGGCCGGGCATGCCGATGCGCAGGACGGCGGCGTCGGAGCCCGGCAGCACTACCGTGTTGAGCATGACCTGGTGGTCGTACTGCTCCCAGATCCACCGGCGCGAGCAGATGTTGGGGCTCGCGAGCAGGTCGAAGAGTGTGGCGGTGAGCATTTCGACGCCCCCGGGATGGTCGAGCTCGGAAAGCGGGTCGAACCGCTGCAGCTCGTCGAGGTAGGCCGGGCGCTCGGCAGGCGGGTCGTAGATGGGCGCGTCGTGCGCGAGCGTGGCGGCGGGCATGTCGCCGACGACCTCGTCGCCCTCGCGAATCACGAATCGGCCCGTGTCGGTGACCTGGCCGATGACGGTGGCGGGCAGTCCCCAGTGCTCGCAGATGTCCTGGACCTCGCCGAGCTTCTCCGGCGTGACCACCGCGAGCATGCGCTCCTGCGACTCGGAGACCATGATCTCGAAGGGCTTCATCGCGTCCTCGCGCTGCGGCACGAGCGTGACGTCGATCTCGAGGCCAACGCCCCCGCGCGAGGCCATCTCGCTCGCACTCGAGGTGAGGCCGGCCGCGCCGAGGTCACCGAGCGCCACGAGCAGATCGCGCTGGAGCAGCTCGAGGCACGCCTCGATCAGCAGCTTCTCGGTAAACGGGTCGCCCACCTGCACGCTCGGGCGCTTGTCCTCGGCCTTCTCGTCGAACTCCTGGCTGGCCAGTACGCTCGCTCCGCCGATGCCGTCGCGACCGGTGGTCGAGCCGATGAGCACGATGAGGTTGCCCGGCCCGGCCGCCACCGCGAGCATGAGGTCCTCCTCGCGCATGAGCCCGATGGCCATCGCGTTGATCAGGCAGTTGCCCTCGTAGGCCTCCTCGAAGTACACCTCGCCGCCCACGGTGGGCACGCCGAGGCAGTTGCCGTAGCCGCCGATGCCGGCGACCGCGCCCTCGAAGAGGTAGCGCTGCCTCGGCTTGTCGAGCGTGCCGAAACGTAGCGAGTTCAGCGATGCGATGGGGCGCGCGCCCATCGTGAAGATGTCGCGGATGATGCCGCCCACACCGGTGGCCGCACCCTGGTAGGGCTCGATGGCGCTCGGATGGTTGTGCGACTCCATCTTGAAGGCGACCGCCCACCCGTCACCCACGCCGATCACGCCGGCGTTCTCGCCCGGACCCTGAAGGACGGCCGGCCCCTCGGTCGGGAACATGCGCAGCGACTTGCGCGAGTGCTTGTAGGAGCAGTGCTCGCTCCACATCAGCGAGTACATATAGAGCTCGGTAACCGTGGGCGTGCGGCCGAGGATCTCGACGACGTGCTCGTACTCGGAGAGCTTGAGGCCGAGCTCCTCGGCCAGGCGCGGGGCGAGATCGGCGGGAAGGTCGTCACGCATAGGATGTGGCTCCTCGGGTGAGGCGGCGGACGGTCACGTGCATTGTAGCGAAGCGGACGGGAGCGCGGGGCGCGGGTGCTCGCGTCACGATGCGGGACCGGGAATCAGGTGGACGCCCGGGTAGGCGCCGTGCGCGCGCTCGTCCGCGCTCGCGAGCGTTGCGCCCAACAGTGACGCGCACGCGGGAGCCAGCGCATCGTAGAACGAGCATCCGAGCGCGTCGCACTGCGCGGCCGCCTCGGCGACCACCTCGTCGGAGAGCGGGAGGACGGCGATGCCGGAGGCCTTGATGTGACGCCATCCCTCGGGAATGGCGCGGGCCGTCATCTCCCGCTTCACGACCGCGAGCACCTCGTGAAAGAAGTGCGTCGGAGCGGCAAGTGCGATATCTCCGGACGCAGACTGCAGGTACAGCTCACGAGCACGACCCGAGCCCTGCTCGTTCTTGAACCACTTCACGCCCACTGAGGCATCGAGTACGTACGTGGATCGCTCCGCGCTCATGGACGTTCCTTGCCAATGTCCCATATGGGCGCGCTGTCGTCGGTCTCCCGCACCTCACGCAGGATCTCGAGGGTGGGCCGGTCGTCGCGCACTTCGTAGCGCTCGTGCATCGTCCGCATGCCCTCAAGCGCCTCAAGCATCCGCGCGCGGCGCGCCTCGTCGGCGCGCTCCTCCTGCGTCTTGCCGAGGTACGCGGAGAGCGACTCCTGCACGAGTTCGCTGCGCGACACGCCAAGCTCGCCGGCTTCGGCGTCGAGTTGCTCGAACAGGTCGTCGGGGAGCGAGATGGTGACCTTCGCGGTCATGCGGGCGCGCCTCCTCGGTCATACCATGATTCACACCGATGGTATGACTGCTGCGCGGCGGGGTCAAGGAGCGGGCGGGCGGCGCTGCCGCTCATCACCTCCGGTACACATCGCGCCGGTGCCCGACCTTGATCACCCACACGGTGACAACGCGGTCTTCGACCTCGTAGATGATGCGGTAGTCGCCCTGGCGGATGCGGTAGCGCTCGCGCGTGCTGAGCTTCTCGGCTCCCGGCGGACGCGGTTCGTCGGCGAGCGCACCTATGCGCTCCATGATGCGGGCGACGTCGGCTGAAGGGATCCGCCTCAGGTCCTT
>JAHYJI010000048.1 GCA_019429145.1 Coriobacteriia bacterium
CCGGCGTCCTGCGGCAACGCCATGTACGCTGCGAGTGCCTCCATGTTGCGCTTCGGGCCGTCGCCGAGAAGATCTGCGACCTCGGGAACCGTGCGTGCATCGAACGCGAGCCTGATGGCAGCTCCGCCGTTCTCCACCGCGGAGGAGATCTCGGAGTGTGCGAGTGCGAGCAGCGTCGCATGTGTGTCCTCCGGATCGGGCTGCCTGCCTGCCGAGAATCCGGCCGCTGTTTCGGCGAAGCGCTCGCCCATGGCGCGCAGGATGCCGGCCTTGTTCTCGAAGCGGCGGAAGAGAGTGACCTCGTTGACGCCTGCCCGCTCGGCGATAGCCCGCGTGCTCGTGCCGGAGTAGCCGCGCTCCGCGAACAGCTCTCCGGCCGCTCGCAGGACCCGCTCGGTTGTGTCTGACACGGCGCTCATCGGCGATTCCCTCCTGGTGCGTGCAAGTGCTTGCTTGCATTCTAGCTAGACAACACGATGAGTGTCAAGAGGATCCGGGTGAGGCTGCGCGGGCGTGAACGCGTCTCCCACGCATATCCGCATCTGCCTAGTGCGCATTATGCGCATTTGTGGCACGGGGTCTGCTCACGCTGTACCTACGAACACCCCGGAACAGGAGGACCCGCCATGCGAACGACATGCCCCGTCAATCTGATCACTGTGGACGCAAACGCCGTTCGCATCGTGGCGCTGTTGGTCGTCGTCATCGTCGGCCTGTTCCTGCTGTCAGGAAACCCCCTGGTCATCCTCGCGCTTGCGCCGGATTTCCTCGTCCGGGCGGCCGGACGCCCGCACCTGAGTCCCCTCGCTCGCCTGGCAATCGCGCTCGTACGCCTCACCCGCGTCGCGCCGCGGCCCACTGACTCGGCCCCAAAGCGATTCGCAGCCGGCATCGGGCTGGCCTTTGCCGTCACGGCGGGCGTGCTCGCACTTGCAGGCTTGACGATACCCGCGGCGGTGGTGGCGGGGATCCTGCTCGCGTGCGCCGCCCTCGAGGGACTCGCGGGGTTCTGCCTCGGCTGCCGCGTACACGCGCTCCTTCCCCGCCCGGTACGCGGACCGCGAGCAGCGGGTTCGGCATAGCCTCCCCGCGGGACGCTACCGCCGGTCGAGCGGTACGTACTCTCGCGGGGTCGAGAGGCTCTTGTAGGCCGGTCGGATAACGCGGCCCCCGCCCGTGATCTCCTCGAGGTGGTGCGCACTCCATCCGACGATGCGGGACACGGCGAACAGGGGCGTGTAGAGCGCCTCCGGGATGCCGAGCATCTGATAGACGAAGCCGGAGTAGAAATCGACGTTGGCGCTGACTCCCTTGTAGATCTTGCGCCTGCCCGAGATCACGGCCGGGGCAAGTACCTCGATCTTGGCGTGCAGGTTGAACTCGTCCTCCAACCCCTTCTCCGCGGCCAGGCGCTCGGCGTACTCCCTCAGGATGAGCGTCCGGGGATCGGAGACGGAGTAGACCGGGTGCCCCATGCCGTAGACGAGACCGGACCGGTCGAACGCCTCCTTGTTCAGAATGCGCAGCAGGTAGCTTGTGATCTCCTCATCGTCGCTCCAGTCCCTGATCTCGGACTTGAGCTCCTGGAACATCTTGACGACCTTGATGTTCGCCCCACCGTGGCGCGGGCCTTTGAGCGAGCCGAGCGCGGCGGCGATGACCGAGTAGGTATCCGTCGCGCTCGATGAGACCACCCGGGCGGTGAACGACGAGTTGGTGCCCCCACCGTGCTCGGCGTGGAGCACGAGGGCCATGTCGAGCACGGCGGCCTCCAGCGGCGTGAACCGGTTGTCAGGCCGGAGCATGTGGAGGATGTTCTCGGCGGTCGAGAGCGAGGAATCCGGCCGGTGGATGAACAAACTCCCGGCCTTGAAGCGGTGAGCCGATGCGTGGTACGCGTACACGGCAAGCAGCGGGAATGTCGAGATCAGCCGCATGCTCTGCCGGAGCACGGCGGGGACCGAGGTGTCGTCGGGATCCTCGTCCAGCACGTAGAGCGCGAGCACCCCACGGGCCATCGCGTTCATGATGTCGCGGCTCGGCATCGGCAGGATGACGTCGTTGACGAAGTGTCTCGGCACGGCGCGGCCTGACGCCAGACGCTCCCGGAAGAGTTCGAGCTCCGCCCGGTCGGGCAGTTCGCCGAAGAGCAAGAGGTAGCAGGTCTCCTCGAAGCCATGGCGGTCCTCGGCGGCGAAACCGTCGATGAGCTCCCGGATCTCGATTCCCCGGTAGAGGAGCCGCCCGGACGTGGGGACGGTCGTCCCGTCCTCCTGCTCCGTGTAGCCGACGACGTCACCGATGCGGGTCAGGCCGGCGAGCACACCATGGCCCGTCAGATCACGAAGACCGCGCTTCACGTCGTACTCACCGAAGAGCGCCGGATCGATGGTTCCGCTCTCGCGCGCAAGACGGCTCCAGCGGTCCAGGGCGGAATCGGAAGAGCCGGTCTCTCCACGCGCGTTGGCGGCCGTATCGTCGACTCGTTCACTGTTCATGGGGTTAGTCCTTTCCTGTGGCGGCATCGCCCGCAGATCCCGGGCCGCCTGCTCGCTCAATACTCACGGGACGGCGTAGCCGCCCGACTTCGATCGTGATAGACCGCAGACCCCGACCTTGTACTCACGGGAGACCGCGTGTTCGTCAGGATTCTACCGGACTCTGAGGAATCGTGATGATGGCGACCATCGCCGCGCGGGTGCCCTCGCCTATCTCGGCCAGGATCGTGCGAGCCGCCTCCACGGCGTCACCCGGTGCATCATCCAGCGCCCGGCGTACCTTCGCCCAGCCCTCAGCGGTATCGAGTGCCGCCACCTGTCCGCTGGCGAACACCACCCGGTCTCCCGGAAGGAGAAGCAGGTGCTGCTCCGCCGAGGCCTGTACACTCGCCGAGCCGAGTGCAGGGCGATCCGTCAGCCCCATCGTGAACCTACCGCCGTGCGGTTGGAACGCGGAGAGTACCGCACCTGCGGCCGAGAAGCTCATCTGGATCGCAGCGCCGCCAAGCTCAACTTCGCTCGCAAGCGCGGAGACCCGGGCGTCAGCCGCGGAGCGCGCACGCAGTGCGTGACCGAGGTAGGTCAGCGCCTCGGCCGGGGGGACTCCCTGGGATGCGTAAGAGTGCAACGTCGCTATCGCCCGCTCGGCAACGCTCTGTGCCGCGCCGGAGCCGGCTGCAGCCGTCCCGACGATGCACGCGAGCGAGCGCCGGCCCGATGGCGCCAGGTCCCAGACCGGGACTTCGTCCGAGGTTGGAGCACGCGTCACCACCGACACGGTCAGTGCTGCCGCCACTCCCTCGGCCGCTCCCTCCGACAGCGGGACCACGATCCCGTCCGCGGTCACGCCGTAGAACGCCGACGTTTCGGTGGCAGGCTCGGCTGTGTCGGTCCCGGCGTCATCGACGTGAAGGGCCTTGAGATCCAGTCGGCTCAGCATAACCCCGAGAATCCCCGCCACCGACTCCAGAAGCCGGCGCTCGCGATCCTCCAGCGGGCGGGAGCCCGGCCACTCCACGGTCAGTACGCCGAGCGTCTCGCCCCAGGCGCGCACCGGCAGCACGCCGGTCGCATGCGCCGAGATGCTCGAGCGCCAGCGGCTCACACCGGTACCGGAAGCCGGTGAGGCCGGACCGTGGCTGTCGACCACGAAGACCGGGGTGCCCTCGGACACAGCGGTCGCCACGTCGGCAAGCGTCTCGAGCGGGCGCGCGGACATGTCGCGGGCGAACGCAGCATGTGCCCCCACCGAGGCCACCGGCTCGAGTTGCAGCGTGCCCTCCCGCTCGAAGACGAGTGAGAGCGTCGCCCCGCTCAGGTCGAGGAGCGCGACGACCCGGTCGACGGCGCGGGCAGGCAGCTCGTCGGAGAGGGGTCCCTCGGCGACGAGATCTACGAGCGACTCGAGAACGTCGGCAGCGGTCGTGTCGCGCCACGAACCCGCGTCCGGAACGGACGCGCCCACATCGTTCTCGTCATGCGGACGTACGACTTCCACGGGCGTCCGATCTGCCGTCCAAAACCCTGGTGGACATCCATGATGAGTGTACCCGACGGGGCCTCCGGCCACGTGCTCGCGGCGACCGGGCGTGCCGGCCGAGGCGCACGGGGGTACACACTGTTGCAACGGATGAAACGCCAGGGAGGTGGGGGAAGTGGCCGGACATGCGATACGAGAACAGCAGGTAGGGGTGATCACTCACTACTGGACACACCTCGGTGTCGCGGGCGTGCATCTCACCGGGCCGCTCGAGGTCGGCGAGCGCATCCACGTCGTCGGCCACACGAGCGATTTCGAGCAGGATGTCGCCTCGATCCAGATCGAGCACGACAAGGTGGTGCGGGCCGAGGCAGGGGCGGACATCGGCCTCGAGGTCGTCGAGCACGCCCGGGAACACGACAAGGTCTTCAAGCTCGTCGAGACAGGCGACGTCGTCGTCGACTGACCACCGCTCGGCCGGTACCGGCCAGCACTACCGACTGACGGGGATGCCCCGCCCGGCCAGATACTCCTTGACCTCGCCGACGCTGAACGTGCGGAAGTGGAAGACCGAGGCCGCCAGCAGCGCGGCTGCCTTGCCCTCTACGACCCCCTCGTAGAAATGCTCGAGTGTCCCGGCGCCACCCGACGCGATCACGGGCAGGGAGACCGCCTCGGCCACCGCCCGGGTGAACGGGAGATCGTAGCCCGCACGCGTGCCGTCGCCGTCCATGCTCGTCGGCAGGATCTCGCCCGCTCCCAGCTCCTCGCAGCGGCGGGCCCACTCCACGCAGTCCAGGCCCGTCCCCCGCCGACCACCGCTCACGACCACCTCGAACCCTGAAAGCATCTCCGGGTTGCGGCGCCCGTCGATGGCCACGATCACTCGGTTTGAGCCGTACGCCTCCGCCGCTTCGCGGACCAGCTCGGGGCGTGCTACCGCTGCGCTGTTCATCGAGACCTTCCCGACCCCGACACCGAAGAGGGCCTCGATGTCCGCGAGCTCGTTGATGCCGCCCCCGACGGTCAACGGCGTGTCACCGAGCGCCTCGGCGACCGCCCGTGCCCACTCAAGGCGGGTCTTGCGGCCCTCGACCGTGGCGGCGATGTCGAGCATGGCCACCTCGTCGGCTCCGGCCTCGCGATAGAACGCCGCGTTCTCGACCGGGTCCCCTGCGTCACGCAACTCCACGAAGTGGACGCCCTTGACCACACGGCCGTCCTTCATGTCGAGGCACGGGATGATCCTGACCGGCTCCACGGGCGACCCCTCTCCTCCGGGTGGTGTCTGAAGCGCACACTGACGGCATTCTATCCGACCGCCACCTGCCCGGGGCGTACCGGCAGCACAGGGCGGGTACAAACCGCATGAAGGGAGGGTCCATGAACGACGCGCTTGCGCTCGTCATCGGATACCTGCTCGGCGCGATCCTGCCGGCGTACTTCATCGGCAGAGCGCGCGGCATCGACCTGCGCACGACCGGCGACGGGAACCCCGGCGCGACCAACGCTGTGCAGGCGCTCGGACGGGGTCCCGGGTACCTGACCGCTATCTACGACATGCTCAAGGGCCCGATCGCGGTGGCCGTCGGATTCGCGCTCGGGGCCGGCGAGTGGGCGGCGTACGGCGCAGGCATCGCCGCGTTCCTCGGCCACCGGTTCCCCTTCTACCTCGGTCTCAAAGGCGGTCGTGGGTTCGCCACCGCGAGCGGACTGCTGATCTTCGGCATCGGCTACGCAGCAGTGCGCGGACTGTTGCCACTCCTCGACGTCGTCCTCTTCCTCGGCCTGTTCCTCGTGCTGTGGTGGGTCTTCGGGGGCCGCGCCGTGCCCGATGCGGTGGTGCTGCCCCTCGCCCTCCTCGATCTCGTCCTGCGCCGCGCCCCGCTCGAGTTCCTCGTGCCGGCAGGCCTCGTGGTCGCCTACGTGTGGATCTACAACATCGCCAGGGTCAGGCGCGAGAAGCTCTTCCGGTTGCGTCCCGAGACCAGGGCCGCGCTCGGCGACGTTAGGGTCCTGATGCGCCCGGCGGCCCTCGCCTTTCCCGTGCTCTACCTCTTCCTGCCTCGCTCGTTCCTGCTCTCGCTCGTCGGGGCCGTCGCCCTCTTCTTCGTGAGCGTCGACATCTCGCGACTGCTCTGGCGACGTTTCAATCTGGCACTCTTCCGTCGCATGGCGTTCTTCTACCGGCCGAACGAGGAGCACACGTTCACCTCCGCGTCCCTCTTCCTACTCGGGACGCTGCTCACGATCTTGCTCTTCCCGAAGCCTGTGGCGACCACCGCCCTGATCTTCGTGACCTTCGGCGACCTCTCCGCCAAGATCGCGGGGCTCGAACGGGGCCGCCACCGCCTGTTCACGCGGTCGGTCGAGGGATCCCTCACCTTCTTCGCCGTCTGCGTGGCGGCCGGCTTCGGCTGGTCGTTCCTGGTGCCGATCGCACCGTCGCAGTACATCCTCGGCGCGTTCGTGGGGGCGATCACCGAGGCGCTGCCACTCGATCTCAACGACAACTTCACCGTGCCCCTGATGAGCGGGGCGGCGATGATGCTCCCGGCTCTCCTCGGCATCGTGTGAGCATCAAGGGCACGGTTGTTGCTTCCCGAAGGGCTTATGCGTATCCACCGCCTCCAGGGCCTTATGGCCTCGACCCATCTCATCGAGACCGACTCCGCGCTCTTCCTCGTCGACGCCGGCTTCTTCGGCCACTCCGCCACCATCCTGCGCGCCATCCGCCGGCTCGGCCGGACGCCCGAAGAGCTGCGACTCGTGTTGCTCACCCACGGGCATCTGGACCACTTCGGTGGCCTCGCCGGCCTTCGGGACTCGGTGGACTTCGAGACCGCCTGTCACCCTGATCACGTTGACACCATCGAGCGCGGAGGGCTGCTCGTCTCTCCGGCGATCAAGCCGGGGTGGGAGCGGTACGTCGGGCTCGCACGGCTCACCATGGGCTGGCTCCCCGTGCGCGGGACGGCTCCCGTGACTCCCCTGGAGGACGGCGCCGACCTCTCCGTGTGGGGGCTGCCGGGCCGTGCGGTCCATACGCCGGGCCACTCGAGCGGCTGCCTCTCGGTGCTCCTCGATGACGGCACCGTGATCATCGGCGATCTCGTGCAGGGCAAACGCCTGCCGACCCTCGTCCCCGAGCTCCCCGCGATGGCCGAGGACGTTGCGAGTGCCTATGCGAGCTGGAAACGACTGCTGGCGATGGGTGCGACCCGCTTCCTGCCCGCGCATGCGAAGGAGTTCACCGCGCCCGAGCTCCTGGCGACGATGCGCCGCGACGGCGTCGCCACGGCGTAGCCGATCGTACCCCGGCACACTCCGCACGTCCGGCTTGGGCTATCATCGTCTCGTCCGCGAACCCGGCAGGGGGCACATGCTCGCACTCAGAGAGCTCCTCGGAAGCAAGCTCAAGTTCTCACTGATCGCGCTCGCGATCGGACTGGTCGTCTCGCTCACCTTCATCATGGCAGCGATGTCTGAAGGGTTGATCACCGGGATGACGGGCGCGAAGGGCAACCTCGACGCCGACGCGCTGGTCTTTCAGGGAGACACCTACCTCGCTCTCGAACGCAGCCGGCTCTCCGCCGACGACCTGGCGACGATCGCGGCGGCCGAGGGAGTGACCGACTCCTACGGCGTGGGGCACGCGATGGTCTCGGTCGACTCGGCCGAGGAACCCTTCGATGCGCGCGCATTCGGGCTTGGCGGCCGCTTCGAACAACTCCCCATAGTCGAGGGCGTCGGAAACCCCGGGCCGGGCGAGGCGGTCCTCGACGTCACCGCGCAGTCCAACGGGGTCTCGCTCGGCGACACGTTGCACCTCACCCCGATCGGCGAGGAGCTGACGGTAGTCGGCTTCACCGAGAACCGTCGCTACATCATGACGCCCGCCATCTACGTGGACCTGCCGACGTGGGAGCGGATCTTCGTGGCCACCGCGATCGGCAGGATGGACGAGTCCGGCCAGCCGGACAGGCCCGACGCGGGTCGCATCACCGAGCAGATAGCCGGCAGCGCCTCGATCGCCGCTGTGCGTCTCGCCCAAGGCACGACCGTCGAGGACCTCGCGGTCACGCTCTCCCCCGACTACGACGTGGTGACCCCCGACGAAGCAGCGATGGCCGGCAACGGCATGTCGGTCATGATCCTCGCGGTCGGCGGGATCCAGGTCGTCTCGCTGGTGATCGGCGCGCTGGTGATCGGCGTCTTCTTCTACATCACCACGCTGCACAAGACCGGCCAGATCGCCGCCATCAAAGCCCTCGGCGCGTCGAACGGGTTCGTCTACCGCCAGCTGCTGCTGCAGATCACGGTCCTCGTGGCGGCCGCGTCGGTGATGGGTATCGCACTCACGCTTGCGACCGGCGCGTCGATGCCGCCCACTATGGCATTCGATCCGCAGCCCGCCCGCTGGGCGACGAGTCTCGCGGCGATCTTCGCGATGGCCTACCTCGGGAGCCTCTTCTCGCTCCGCAGCATCCTTGCCATCGATCCCGCGACCGCGCTCGACCAGGCCGAACACTAAGGGGGGCCAGTGAGTCTGCTCGAAGTCAGAGAGGTGTCGAGGTCCTACGGGAGCGGCCACACGCAGGTCACCGCACTCGAGAACGTCTCCTTCGACCTCGACAAGGGCCGCCTGCTCGCGGTGCTCGGCCCGTCCGGCTCTGGCAAGACCACGCTGCTCTCGATCATCGCAGGGCTTCTCAAGCCGACGAGCGGAGAGATTCGCATCGACGGCTCGCCGATCCAGCTGCGCACCGCTCGGGAGGCGGCCGCATTCAGGCGCGCGCACGTCGGGCTCGTGTTCCAGGAGTACCATCTGGTGCCCTACCTGACCGCCGCCCAGAACCTGCTGCTCGTACCCCACCTCGACGGGCGAGTCACCGGAGCCGACCGCGAACGGGCCGCGAATCTGCTCTCCGAGTTCGGCCTGGAGAAGCGCGCTCGCCACACGCCCTCGATGCTCTCGGGCGGAGAGCGACAGAGGGTGGCCATCGCCCGGGCACTCATGAACGATCCGGAGATCATGCTCGTTGACGAACCGACCTCCCACCTCGATACCGAGCGAGGGCGTCAAGTCGTCGACCTGCTGCGCGATCACATTCGCGGACGCGACATGACGTGCGTCATGGTCACGCACGACGCACGCATGGCCGAGGAGGCCGACGAGGTGCTCCGACTCGTCGACGGCAAGATCGTGCAGGGGTAGGCAGCTGAGGCGACGCCATGCCGCCCGCGCTCTCACCTCTCGTCACGAAAGCCGGTCTTGATGTGCGAACCGTCGCAGAACGGCTTGTTGCCTGACGCGCCGCAGCGACAGAGGGTCACCCGGTTGCGCACCTCGTAGGCGACTCCATCCGAGTCCTTGATAGGGATACCGCCGCGCACCCACAGCGGGCCGCTCACGCCGAGGGACGGATCTTCCACGAGCGCGATGGAGGGTTCGAGTTCCGGTTCGAACGGGCCGGTCGCCTCGTCGGCGAGCACGTAGCGGCCGGACGGGCACAGGGTCGCCTGCTCCTCGGCAAGATCCCGCGCATCCGGGTCATCGCAGCGCTCGATGAGGTTCCACAGGCCGCCCGCGCGGTCGCAGAAGCGCGCCTCCGCACAGAGGCGGCGCGCGTCGCTGAGGCGGACTCCCGGGCCTTCGATCGGTACCGACTGCTCGGCGTACGACTCGTGACCGGCGGTCTCGGTGCCATCGAAGCCCTCGACGGCATGAGTCCCGTCGCAGAAGGGCTTCTCGGCCGAGTGCCCGCATCGGCACAGTCGATAGCGATCGCCCGCATCGATCCGCTCGACTTCCCGCCAACCGACCGACTCGCCCTCTTGGTTCGTGGCGATCTCGAGGCGCACGAGAGGAACGCCTCCTCTGACCGCATACGGCCCGTCCTCGACGACCGAGATCCGCATGCGTGCATCAGGCTTGTCCACGTGCGCCCCTCAGGCGTTCAGCACGCTGACGGCGCCGACCGGATCGGCCATGCGCAACACGAGCGAGACGCGGTTGCCGTCGCCTGCGGTCCCGTAGATCCAGCGAACGTCGATGTCAGCACGTGCCAGCTTCGCAGCGGCCTTGGCGAGGGACCCTGCCTCCGCGGGCAGATCCAACATGACCACGTCCTTGCGCTCGACCGACATGTTGATGATGTTCGCAAGCGCTGCGGTGGCCTTCTCGTTGTCACTCGTCACGATCATGAACTCGCCGCGACCGTCCTTCTCGTATGCACCGATCGCGTAGATGTCGACTCCGGCCTCGTAGATGGCCTCGCTCACCTGCGCAAGCAGCCCGACCCTGTTCGGGGCCGTGACGAAGAGCTCTTGTACAACCCGGGCTTCAAACATGGTGCTCCCTCCCGCGCCGAGACTGACCCTGTTGCCGGGTAGATACCCGCTTGCCCGTTCAGGTGATCGCGCCAGGCCGGGATTACGGCCCTCATACGGGTATGAGGTGGGCAGGAGACCCGGCCGAAAGAGGGGGAGTGACGCCCGTGTGTTCCGAGCAACCGCCTCCGTCACCGCGCTCGTACCTCGAGAACCTCCGGGAGCCCATGCCTGTCCGGAGGAAGGTCGGGCTGCTCGCCCGCAACGCGCTACGCCGCATCTTCCCGAAGCCCTCGACGTGCTGCGGCCATCCGGGCGAGCCGGGTTGTTGACGGTGAGGCTGCCGCCGTGCGCGGATCCAGAACGCAAAGAGGGCCGTCTCGTAACGAGACGGCCCTCTCGCATCGCTGGAGGACAGCGACGATCGCACCTTCGTGAGTAGCGTTCGCAAGCGGGATCACATCTCCCTGAACGCCGCTGTCCTAGGCGGACCCTGCCTCCGATCGAGCCGTGGCGGACAGGACCAGCGCAGCGATGTGGGTACTTCGCACTGCTGGATCACCTCCTCGGATCGTCGGTCGCCGGATCGCGGCCTCGGGATTCCCCGTAGCGCTGGGATAAGCGAGCAGCGTGCCGAATCGGCATCGCGCAGCGAAGTGATGCGCGTCTAGCCGGCGCGCTCCCGCTCGATACGCTCGGCGATCGCTGTGACGACGTGGGTCCGCTGCTGGTCGACCGAGGAGCCCGCCTCCGGAGCCAGACCGACTCCGGCCGCCGATGCGACCGCCGAGATCAGCGCGAACGCGCCGGTCAGGACCTCCTCGGGTTGGTCGAAGACGCGCGCGAGCAGCCTGCGTTCGGTCAGCAAGGTGAGGTCCGCTGTAGCCTGGCGACCCGTTATCCCGACGAGGCTCCGGTAGTAGCGGTTGGTGACCGGTCGCCCGAAGAACCCGTCGAAGAGCGCCTCGGCCAATCGGGGCGGCTGCTCGAGAATCTCCTCGGCGATGCCCTCGGCCAACCCCCAGATCTCACACTCGACCGCCTGCTTGAGCCAGAACGCTTCGACCTGCCGCCGCTGCGCGCGCACGTGGATCGTGACGAACCGCGTGACGTCGGCGTCAGGGCTCCAGCGGTGGCCCAGGTCCTTGAAGGCGTCGTAGTACTCCTCGCGATGAGAGCCCCACCACTCCTCGAGGCTCACGAACTCCTGGGTGTTGTACCCGCCCCGCCGCATCGCCACCGAGGCGAGGATGCGCGCCACCCGCCCGTTGCCATCGTAGAACGGGTGGATGCCGGCGAGCCGTGCATGCACGAGCGCCGCCACCACCGGTGTCGGATCGGTCGAGGACTGCGCCCACTCGCAGAGCTCATCGACGAGCCCCGGCACCTCGCGAGGCGGTGGAGGCACGTAGGCGACACCACCGCTGCCGCTGTCCCCGAGCCACACGTCCTTGTAGCGGAAGCTGCCCGCTGCGGGATCCGGATGAACGCCCATGACGCGCAGATGGACCTGGAGGACGAACTTGCGGGTCCAGCGAAATGCCTCGTCATCGGCGCGTCGCAGCGCGTACTCGACGGCTTCTCCGTAGCCCTCGACCAACCCGCAGTCGTGCTCGCACACCCAGGCTGGCCGATCGCCGGCGAGGATCCGTCTGACGTCATCGACGGTCACCGGCACGCCTTCGATCCGCGTGGACGCCGCGACCACTCCGGCCTCCCACTCTCGCCTCAGGCGTCCCAGCCATCGCCGAGGGAGTGCTCCGTTGCAGTTCAGGCCCGCTCTGAGGGCGTCAAGCCCCTCGAGCTCCTCGATGAGGTATGGGGTGAGCCGGTACCGGTACATCGACACCTCCTTGCGGGGTATCATACCCGCCCGACTCGAGGGGGACCGGAGCCCGGCACCTCAGGCCGCAGGCGATGTCACTTCCACCGGCGGGCTCACGCCGGCGTCCACGGTGGGCCGGGGAGCAGGAGTCCTCTTCACTTTCCGGTACACCATGAAGAAGTAGAACACCGCCACGATCTGCAACACCGCGATCAGGAGCACCCAGACCACCTTGTCATTCGCGCCACCGCCCGGATACTCATGCTCGGAACGGAGCACCGAGTCCACCAGCATCCAGATCCAGAAGAGCGGAAACGCCGCAGCCAGTACTCCGAGCACGACCAACTGAAGGACGACCCCAAGCGCCACCATCGCACCGAAGAACTCCATCGCAAACACCCCTTCGATATCCGATCACGCACCCTCCGCGCGCGAACTAGTCTTCCATCTCGATCCGCACATCGCCCACTCCACGCGTGACCCGCAGCTCTATGGTCACGGGCGCCGAACCGTACGCGTCGTTGACGTAGGCATCGCCATCCAGACGCATACCGTCGGCCTCAAAGCTCCCGAGCCCGTCGCGCGCGCCGAGCACTCGCACGCCCACATCGCCGGGCACGCGGATGGTGAACGAGCCCGCACCGCCTTCGACGGACGCGGTGAGGTCGTTGCCCCACTCACCCGTGAGGTCCACCGTCACGTCACCCGCGCCGAGGCTGACCCGCAGGTCACGCAGGTCGAGTCCGGCGAGCATCAGTAGGTCAGGGTCGGCCCCTCCCGAGACGGTGAGCTCGCCCGCGCCCATCGCAAGCCGCACGTCCGCGCGCTCGGCACCGTCGAGCGGCACCGTGACGTCGCTCCGGCCGCCATGACGAGCGGCATCGCCCAGGGCTCGATCAGATAGCCGTACTCGAGCGTCCGGAAGACCGGTTCGCCGAGCACCAGCTGCGCGATCGGCGCGATGAAGACGCCGACCGAGGTGGCGAGTGCGGTGACCGCGAGCGTGAAGTAGGTGATGCCGGTGACCAGCGACAAGAGCATGTAGAAGAGCGCGCGCCACTCACCGTGAGCTCGGCATCACGGTACGAAGCCGCGATCTCCGCCGGCGACTCGTACGCCTCGACGACGGCGTCAAAGACCTCGACGTCTCCTCACCGCTCGGTCACCGCATCCCTCAGATACTCCTCGGCATCGTACAGCGCGTCCTGCACGAGAGCCGGGTCGGCACCGGCGAGATATCCTTTGAGTTCCGCGAGGTATCCCTCGATTGTCCTATCCAACGTTGCCCTCCAAAGTCGAATCGACGAAGTCACGCGTGCGTGTCCACGCCTGTAACCAGAGCGAGTAGACCTCGCGCCCGGATTCCGTAATCGAGTAGTACTTGCGGGGAGGTCCGGACACGCTCGGCTCCACCACCGATGTGAGCAGCCCGTTCACCTCCATGGACCGCAGGACCGGGTAGAGAGTGCCCTGCTTGATCGGCGTACCCGCATCGGCATCGGCGTGGAGCGCAGCCTCTATCCGCTTAGCGATCTGGTAGCCGTAGAGCGGCTCGGTCGTGCGCTCGAGGATCGCGAGCAGAACCAGCGAGACGATCCCCGAGTTCAGCTCCTTCTGGAACTTGCGCAGAACGGCCTCGTGCTCGGCCACGGTTCACCTCCCTATCGTCATCGGCTCCACCGTAGTAGTACCGGGTTCCTACTATGCTGAAGTTCATACTACCCAGAACGTGGGCTAGTGTAAACCCCATACTAGTGGGAAGTCAACAATGGGTTTCCGCGACGGGGAGGGTCTACCGGTGGATGATCCGGCCGAGCAGCGGGACCGACACCTCGATCGCCCGCTCCGGGCACATCTCCTGGCAGCAGTAGCAGCGGATACAGCGCTGGTAGTCGTGGGCAGGCGGCTGCGCGCGCCGCCCCTCCCGGCCACTCTCCACCCACTGCACGGCCTTCG
>JAHYJI010000049.1 GCA_019429145.1 Coriobacteriia bacterium
CGCGACGAGCCGGGCCTCGTGCGGCGCATGGCATCCGAGGGCCACCTCGTCGGCAACCATACGCAGACGCATCCCTCTCTGCCCTCGCTTGCCGGCGATGCGGATGCCTTCGCAGAGGAGTACCGGGCGGTGGAGCGGAGGTACCGCGAGGCCACCGGGCGGACGCTCGCACGCTTCGAGCGGCCCCCGCGGGGTGAGTACAGCGAGAGGACGCTGTGCATGGTGCGCTCGCTCGGCTACACGAGCGTGATGTGGAGCTTCGCGCACCGTGACTGGCTGCTGGACGATCAGCCGCCGGTCGACGTCACCTACCAGCGCATCATCGACGGCGCGCATCCCGGCGCAATCATGCTGCTGCACTCCGTGTCGTCGAGCAACACCGAGGCGCTCCCGCGAGCCATCGACGAGCTGCGCAGCCGTGGCTACCGTTTTGCGACGCTGGCCGAGGCGCGGTAGAGAAGCGCCGCGGTCGACAGCATCGCTCAGCAGCCTCACAGCGCCCCACCTTGGCGCGCTTAGGCCCGAGGAGTAGACTGAGTCTTTGCGCACATCCATTCATCGCGGGAGGTCACCCTATGCGTTCCGAGTCACTCGCCTTCTTCAAGGCTCTCGTCGAGGCGCCGTCGCCGTCGGGCTACGAGCAGCCCGCAGCGCGCGTGATGCGCGAGTACCTCGAGCCGCTCGCCGACGAGGTCGTCACCAACGTCATGGGTTCGGTGCACGCGTTGCTGCGCGGTTCGGATGCCGAGCGTGACGACCGCCGGGTGAGCATCATGCTCGCCGGCCACATCGATGAGATCGGCATGATGGTCACCTACATCACGCCCGAGGGCTTCATCGCGTTCAGGCCGATCGGCGGTGTCGACGAGGCGGTGCTGCCCGGCATGCGGGTGCGTGTGCACACGACACAAGGCCCGCTGCTCGGTATCCTCGGCAGGATGCCTATCCATCTGCTGGAGGAGGACGAGCGCAAGGCCGTCGCCAAGGTTCACAAGCTCTTCATCGATCTCGGTATGAGCGCCGAGCGCGTGAAGGAGACCGTACGCGTCGGCGACCCCATCACGTTCGACGTCGGGTTCGAGGAGTTCGGCGACGGCATGGTGGTTTCGAGGGCGTTTGACGACAAGATGGGCGCGTTCATCTGCGCCGAGGCGCTGCGCTTGGTCAAGGAGCGCGGCGGGGCGAAGGTGGACCTCGTGGTGGCCGGCACCGTGCAGGAGGAGATCGGCCTGCGCGGCGGCATCACGAGTGCGTACGGTGTGGACCCGAGCATCGGTGTGGCTGTCGAGGTCGGACACGCGACCGACTTCCCGGACGTCGACAAGCGCAAGCACGGTGAGGCCGCGTGCGGCAAGGGCCCGATACTGGCCCGGGGCGCCAACATCAACCCGACCGTGTTCCGGCTGCTCGTCGAGGCCGCTGAAGCGGCCGAGGTACCGCACCAGTTCGACGGCGAGCCGCGCGCGACCGGCACCGACGCCAACGCCATCCAGCTCTCGCGCGGCGGGAAGGCGGCCGCGCTGGTGAGCGTGCCGTTGCGCTACATGCACACGCCGGTCGAGGCGCTCGCGCTTGCAGATGTCGAGGCCGCCATCGAGCTGCTCGCCACCTTCGTGATGCGCCTGGAGCCCGATACCGACTACACTCCGTAGCATGGCAACCACAGAACGACACATCGCCACGAACAAGAAGGCGTATCACGACTACTTCATCGACGAGACCTTCGAGGCCGGCATCGAGCTGACCGGCACCGAGGTCAAGTCGTTGCGCCAGAACAAGGCGAGTCTGCGTGACTCCTTCGCTGTCGTGCGGAAGGGCGAGGTCTTCCTGCACAACGTGCACATCTCGGCGTACAGCCACGGCAACCGGGCCAACGTCGACCCGACACGTGCGCGCAAACTGCTGCTTCATAAGAAGGAGATCCGCTACCTCGCCGGAAAGACCGCCGAGAAGGGCGCCACGCTCGTGCCTCTCAAGCTCTACTTCAGCCCGAGCAACCTCGTGAAGGTCGAGATCGGACTGGCACGCGGCAAGAAGATGCACGACAAGCGGGCGTCGATCGCCGAGCGCGATCACGCGCGCGATGTCGAGCGAGCGCTGCGCGACCGCCAGAAGGGATAGCCGGGCACCCGGAGGACCGCTGCGGCGGCGCCAGAACCCGTCCGGAAACGAGAAGAGCCCGCCGGGGGTACGCCCCGGCGGGCTGTTTCTTGGAGAGGTAGTTCACGTCACACTCGGTAGAGAAGAGTACTAGTACTCGACGACGCAGGGTTCGGACTTGACGATCTTGACCATGGGTCCGCCGCCCTCGCCACTCATGTTGTTGTAGCAGTCCAGTACGCCGGCCCAGTAGTTGGCGGCAGCGCCACCCTCGTTCCAGGCCTCGACCGCGCTTGCGATCATCGCCTCTGTGGACATGGCGCCTTCCGGACCGATGATCGACTCAGCACCCGTGTTCTTCACGTTGAAGATGAAGGCCAGGAGCTGCTGGCCGAGCTGGATCTTCGGGTCGCCACCTGCGTTGGAGTCCACCAGGTAGGCCGAGATCTCGGCGAGGGCCATGCCAGCGGCAGCGTCTTCCTCGCCGGCCGGACCCTTGGCTGCAGGAACGGGATCGCCGTACTCATCGCGTCCGTCGAACGGATTGTCCTTGTACGGATCGAGCCCGTTTACGTAGTCGATCCACGCGGGCTGGATGAGTGCGAGTCCGTTCTTGTTGTGCCAGAAGCCCTTGGTGCCGAATGCGGCGTAGTCGAAGCAGACGTTGCCGAACTCGAAGTACTCGCAGTCACCGGGCTCGAGCGAGAACTCGTAGTACATCGGGGTCGTTGCAACCCAGTTGCCGTTGGGCATGAGCTCTTCGATCTTGTAGTCACCCGGGAGCAGGCCGCAGATCTTCGCCTTGCCGTACTCGTCGGTCTCCGCGACCATGTCGACGATCTCGTCCCTGACGTTGGTGCCCGTGAGCTTGACTCTCCAGCCCTCGATCGGCACCTCGCCCTCGTCCCACACGCCATCCACGTTCTTGTCGTAGAACTTGGCGGCCTCGACGCATGCGGTCTGGATGTTGCCGAAGACCACTTCGTGCGTGATGGCGCTCTTCACGCCAAAGACGCAGCCTTCAAGCCAGACCTCGATCTTGGGATTCACCGGCTGAGCTTCTCCGTCGAGGTAGAGTGCAGTCTGCATCCAGTCCGGATCGCAGCCCTCGCTCTTCTCGGGGAAGAGCTCCTCGAACCAGTGGTTGCCCTCCTCGGCGTTGATCAGTGTGAACGGGGTCTTGTAGACGTTGGACGATCCGCCAGGGAACGTGACTTCGACGTCCCAGTTCAGCTCGGGCTCACCCTCGTCCCACACGCCGTTGGCGTTCAGGTCGTGGAACTTCTTGACCGTGATCTCGGTCGGCACGCACGGGGGCCTTCCCTTGACCTTGAAGTTGTCGGTCTTCGACCAGGCCGGGATGAAGCCATGCTTGCCCTCGCCGGGTGAGTACTTGTCGGCCGGGGTGACCCAGACCTTGTAGACTCCACCGGGGTTCGGCGTGTCCTCGTAGGGCATCAGCTGCACCGTGATGGCGCCCTTGTCGGCGTGGTCCACATCGATACCGGTGGCGTGCGTTCCCCACATCATGCCGTTCTTCTTCGCCGGGTACTGGGTCTCGACCAGCGCCGGGTAGACCATATCGATGACGCCGTGCTCGTTGACTCTGATCTTGCGGCTCTCGATCGGATCGACCGACAGCAGTACCTTCCCTGACGGGTCAGTTACCTGGAAGTAGTAGTCTCCTGCAGGTAGTGCTGCGGCCTTCGATGGTGCCTGTACGCCAGGACCTCCATCGAGATACACATCCTCCTTGGCCTGATAGATATTCGCATTGACCCGTGTTCCGTCCTCGAGCGTAGTGAAGATCGCTCCGGGCAACGGCCCTGCCATCGCGGCGCCGGCGAACATCAGGAGGATGAGTGTGGCAAAGAGTGTGACTAACGCAGCTCTTCGCATGTCTCCGCTCACCTCTCTCATGATTCTGCTGTCAAAGTGCGACATCCAGTGGGGGGTCGCGACCTGTGTCGCGGCCCATGCCCAGATGGGTTCCGGATCGATGTCGTGGCGTCTGTCTCGCGGCTCGACTCGAGCGCCCCGGACATGTCGCGTCGTGCCCGGCACCCGCTCCGCTAGTTGCTAGTGCACCAGGCCCGCTGTGACGCAAACGATCCGGGGGGTGTCGGGTCGTGCATGCGGAACACTCCGCCTCGGCATGACACCGGGTTCACTGCTGGAGTAGGTGCTGAGATGGAAGGCTGCAAGAGTGCAACGACAGATTGTGAGATGAAGTGGCGCCCCCTCTGTGCGCATGCTCACTATACCCTGTTTACCTGTTCTAATCCAGAGTCTGCCAGATTCAAGACGCGAGTTTCCGGTGCGCGGCACGGGCTTTGCGTTATGCGGGTATACTTACCGGGCGGTCGCACGCCGGCCGCTGCACGGGCACCTTGAAAAAGCTGGAACTTGTGCCCACTTCAACGTGGGGGCGACTGGTTTCGACACGATAGTCCTGAGGGAAGAAGCAGGCCGAGGTCTCCTCACCTCGCTAAACAGGGGTAAGACGCCTTTAAGCGTCGACAATGATCTTGCACTCGCTGCCTAGATAGAGCAGCGACGCCGCCCGGTGTGCGTCTCCGACACCGGCTCCGGCGCCATTCAGGAGACTCACCGGACCGGAGTCTGACGGCACTCCGTAAGGGACACCTGAGCCGACTAGGAACGGGTTCGCGGGCCACCGTGCCTCACCCGGACCGAATGCTGATCGGTGGCTGAGCCTGGAGATGCTTCCCAGGGGGGTATCGTGGACCGGAGTTCGATTCTCCGCGCCTCCACCAGCGAATCAACGAGCGGGGCCCTCCGGGGTCCCGCTCGCGTGCATTCGGGACCAGCGGGTATGCTGTGGGGCAGCGCATCTACACAGCGCCCCCGGAACGGAGAGCCGACCGGAAGGTAGACGCATGGCCGACCGAACCCCGGACATCCCCGAACGACCACATGGCGACCCGGCTCGCCTCGATAGTCTGCCCGTTCCGGCGTGCCTCTGCAGCGCGGACGGCTCCGTTCTGAAGGGCAATGCATCCTGGGACTCCCTCCTGCAACCGCACGGCGTGAACGGGACCGCACCGGCGGTGGACGAGGCCGAGCGCAACGTGCGTGCGCACCTCCGTGAGGCGGTGGCCTCGGGCTTGCCCGCGGACATCGAGATAGCGGTGCGCGACGCCGACGGCCAGCAGCGGTCCTTCGCCGGCCGGTGCGGGCCGGTCGACGTGCCCTCGCTGCCTGATGCCGTCGCCCTCTGCGTGGTGAGTGACATCAGTGAGATCCGCCGCCGGGAAGCTCAGCTCGCATTCATGGCCACTCACGACCCGCTCACGGGGCTTCCCAACCGTCGCATGTTCGACGACGCGCTGCTCCGCGCGATGGCCCGCGCGCGACGCGGGAAGCCCGGTGCGCTGTTGATGCTCGACATCGACAACCTCAAGTCCTACAACGACGCGCTCGGACACAATCAAGGAGACCAGGCGCTCGTCAACTTCGCGCTACTACTGCAGACACACGTCCGCGCGGGTGACATGCTCGCACGTGTCGGGGGCGACGAGTTCGGTGTCGTGCTCGACGCGGCGACGCTCGACGAGGCGGTCGAGATCGGCGAGCGCATGCGCAGTGCTGCTGCCGAGGAACCCTTCGTTGCCGATGCTCGCGCGTTCGACCTGGGGCTCAGCGGCGGAATCGTCTCTTTCGACGGCAGCGAGGAGATTCACACGCTCGCGGATGCGGCTGACGCGGCACTCTACGAGGCCAAGGAGTCCGGGCGCAACCGGTTGGTGGTGGGCGCGACTGGAGCTGCGTCGGCTGGCATGTACGATGCCCGTCTCGCCGCCAGGATCCGCGAAGCCCTCAACGCGCGCCGGTTCCGCGTGCACTATCAGCCTGTCGTACGCCTCTCGGATGGCCAGACCGCCTACTTCGAGTCGCTGGTCCGGATGGTCGGGGAATCCGGAGAGCTCGAGATGCCCTCATCGTTTCTCTCGACCACCGAACGGCTCGGCCTCATGCCGCGGTTGACCCGGTTGGTCGTCGACGAGGTCACCGAGGCCATGGCGACCATCGCCACGGCCCGAGTCTCCCTGAACCTGAGTGCTTCGGACCTACTCGATCGCACGCTCCCGGAGCACATACAGCTGCGGCTGGCCGAGACGAGAGTCGATGCATCGCGTTTGTTGTTCGAGGTGGCCGAGGCCGACGCGGCTGCTCACCGCAGTTCGATGCGGGCATGGCTCGACCGGTTCCAGGCACTCGGGTGCACCGTTGTGCTCGACCGCTTCGGGGCGGGGGAGCGTGGGTTGTCGCTCACGCAGGAGTTCTCCTTCGACCAGGTCAAACTCGACGTCACGACCCTCGTGGGGCTCACCGGACAGGACGGGGACGCGGGCTACCTCGAGACGATCAGGCGGGTCGTCGAGTCGCACGGGCTGACAGCGGTCGCATCGAGGATCGAGGACCCGGCGGTGATGAAACGCGTGAGGCAGGCCGGATTCGGCCTCGTCCAGGGATTCGACGTCGGCGAGCCGAGGGTGTCGCCTTCGTAACGGCGCTCGGAGCCCGCAGCGCGCCGTCTCCTCCTCGGCTAGAATCCTGGAGGGTGACACTGCACGTCGCCGACGTCGTTGAGCATCCGTCGGTATCCGGCAACGCTGAGAGGGATTGATGGAAGACCTGGTAGCAGGGCTCCCGCCATACCTGAAGTACCTGGTCCTGACGCTCGTGCCCTGGGTCGAGCTGCGGGGTGCGGTACCGTGGGCGGTGCAGCAGGGCGATCGTGCCTACCTGCCCATCATCGTGCTTACCAACATGCTGATCTTCTGGCCGACGTACTTCGGGCTCGAACTCCTCTACGAGCTCATCCCCGAGGACACGTGGCTGCATCGCAAGCTCGAGCGCATCCGAGCAAAAGCTCATCCGCTCGTGGAGAAGTACGGGGTGGTGGGGTTGGCGGTCTTCGTCTCCATCCCGCTCCCGGGAACCGGTGCGTATTCGGGTACTGCCGCGTCGTGGCTTCTGGACATGGGCTGGCGCAGGGCGTTTCTCGCAGTGTGCCTCGGCGTTCTGATCGCGTTCGGACTCGTGTGGGGTATCTCCGAGGGCATCGCCGCGGGCGTGGGCGTATTCAGGGCCTTCAGAACCGGATAGGGAGGCGAACCACGGTGCCTCGGCGCAGCTACTCAGACACGCTCGCCCGGGTAGTCCGCGCGCTCGACGGCGAGCCGGGCGAGGTCTGCGTCGGTGTCACCTTCGTTCCCGAACAGGCCATCCTCTCGCTTGCATGGGGTTCCCCGGCAGGCGACCCGCTCCTGACCGCGGTGTGCAGCCGGCTCTCACCCGACTTCGCCTTCGTCGAGTCGTGGGCCGACCAAGCGGCTGCCCTGTGTGAGGCGGTTGCCGGGTGCGGCACCGTGCCGTTCTGGGTGGTCCGCGGCCCGCTCGACCACGCCGCGAGCGTCACGGGTTGGAGCGAGACGATTGCAGCGACCGTTCGTAAGGCCACGGCGCTCGCGCCGCTGCTCGACGAAGGCGTGGAGGCAGCGCGCGCGTCGGTGCGCGACGCGGGGGCGTGCGGTGCCGGCGCGGTGGTGATCGCCGAGGATGTGGCGGGCGCCGAGGGTCCACTGGCGGCTCCCGACTTCGTGCTGGGCGAGCTGCTGCCGCGGTATGGAGCGATCTGTCGCACGGCCGCCGAGGAGGGCCTCCCGGTGATCTGGCACTCTGACGGCGACACGAGAGCGTTTCTCGAGGCCGCTGCCCGCGAAGGCCTGCGCGGTCTGCACCCGGGAGGACTCGGCCCGGAACCGTTCCGGCACCTCTTCACCAGGGCACGGCAGGAGGGCCTCGTCGTGCTCGGAGGGGTGCCCGGTTGGGCGCTCAGGGCGGGTACGATCCCGGCACTGAAGGCGGCCTCCGCGGCATCGCTCATCGCCCGCTCCGGGGGGCTGCTCGTCTGCGACGACGGCGGGGTGAGCACCGGCGAGGAACTCGGCTCCCTCATCACCGCTCTGCAGGCCGTCCGCGGGGACGTGTAGTCCGGCTTCGTACCTTCTCCCACCAGCGACCCGCTCTCATGGCGCGGCCGCCGTGAGCCGATACATGACATCGGACGGGCTCGTTGACCGGGCCAGGGTGCATGCTAGGATTGTCGCGGGCGCGTGACGTGCGCCGTTTCCGTATGTGCTGCGCCCTGTTGTGCACGCTCGTGACCTGCCAGGAGGCGTTCGTGGCTCTCGAGGGCAACCTCAAGGACTTCTCGCTTGCCGAGATGTTCCGGCTGCTGTCGGCCGGGGCGAAGACCGGCACGCTCTATCTCTCGCGCCCCGGCGCCGAGGGCAAGGTCTCATTCCGCAAGGGGCGCGTCTTCTTCGCGTCGTCGAACTACAACCGCGAGTCCCTCGGCCGGCGTCTCGTGAAGTCAGACGTGATCTCCGAGAAGCAGCTGCGGCAGGCCCTCGGCCTGCAGAAGATCCAGAAGAAGGAGAAGGCCGCTCGCCGCCTCGGGCAGATCCTCGTGGTCGAGGGCTACCTGGATGCAGGCGTGCTCGAGGGCTTCATCCAGGACCAGATCAACGACACGCTCTTCGACCTGTTCCGCTGGGAGTCGGGGGACCTGAGGTTCGAGGCGGACGATGTGTGCGAGGAGGAGGACATCGGCATCTCGGTGTCGGTCGAGAACATCATCATGGAGGCCTCCCGACGCCTGGAGATGTGGAACCGCATTCGGGAGAAAATCCCGACGATGGACACGCGCTTCGAGATGGCGGCAGCACCGGGCGAGAAGTCGATCGAGATCCACCTGAAACCGAAGGAGTGGATGCTCCTGTGCTACCTGCACGGGGGTAAGTCCGTCACCGAGCTGAGCGTGCTCACCGGCTACAACGACTTCGAGACTGCAAAGGTCCTCTACGGCATGAGCGCCGCCGGTCTGGTGGAAGTCGTCGGGGCGGCGGTTGAGGCGACCGGTTCGGAGTAGCAATGTCCGGACACGAAGCGCGCCTGGAGCATGACCTGACCGCGGAGCAGGGCGAGCGCTTCCGCGAGTACATCCACGAGCATTCCGGAATCCATCTCGACGACGGTCGAACCGACGCCCTGCGTATCTCGCTGATGACCCGCGCGACCCGCTTCTGTCACGAGTCGCTCGATCACTACTACGAGCTCCTGGTTGCAGACGAGGCTGAGTTCCGCGAGCTCATGAACCTGATCACCATCAACGAGACGAGCTTCTTCCGCTTTCCGGCACAGTTCGACGCGTTGCGCACGTTCGTCGTCCCGGAGATCCTCGACACCCGAAGCCCGGCGCTGGGCTCCTTCAGAACGTGGTCGGCGGGGTGCTCCACCGGTGAGGAGCCGTACTCGATCGCCATGACGCTGCTTGATGCCGGCATCGATTCGCTCGGCCACCATGCCGAGGTGCTCGGTACCGACGTGTCGACCCACGCGCTGGAGCGCGCGAAGGCCGGTATCTACACGCCCCGGTCGCTACTCAACGTCCCGCACGAGATCGTCACTCGCTACTTCGAGCCCACCGCGACCGGGCATCGCGTGACCGATCCGGTGCGAGACGTGGTCGATTTCCGCTACCAGAACCTGATCAAGGAACCGTACCCGTCGGCGTTGATGGGCAACTGGGACGTGATCTTCTGCCGAAACGTGACTATCTACTTCCGCATCGAGTCCACGCGCCGCGTGGTCGAGAGCCTCTTCGAGCGGCTGAATCCCGGCGGCTACCTGTTCATCGGACACTCGGAAACGCTGACCGGCATCAGCGACCGCTTCGAGACGGTCGAGGTCGGTGGCGTGTTCCTGCACCGCAAGCCGACCGCCGCGGTGCGGGTGTCCGTCCCGGAGAGGCCGCAGTCCGCACGCGCTGTCGCTGCAGCGGGGGCACCTCAGTTCCCCGCGCGTGCTGTTGAGCCCGGAGCCCCCGCCAGTGAACCTTCCGGGGCCGCGGCACACCTCCGTGCCGCGCAGGCGCTCGCGGACAACGGTGACTTCGACGCGGCGCTCGAGCGGGTAACCGAGGCGGTGCGCATCGATCCGGCCCTCGCCGCCGCCCGCTACGTCCTCGGTTTGATCCATCTGCGGGCGGGCAGGACCGACGACGCGGTCGCGGAGTTCGGGCGGACAGTCGGCATCGACGACGACTTCGTTCTCGCGCATCTCAACCTCGGGAACATCCATCGCGCGCGCGGCGAGCATGCACACGCGTGTCGCGAGTACGAGGCCGCGCTCAGGGCGCTCGAGCGTTCGCCCGACGGTGCCTGGTCGGAGTTCCTCGGCGGATTCGATCCCGAAGTCCTGGTGATGACGTGCCGGCGCAGCCTCGATCACTGCAGCTCGATGCGCGAACGCGGCTAAAGCCTGACCCTCCAAAGGGCGATACCTCTATCTAGAGGAGTGTGCCCACGGTCACAGACGGAGGGAGTCAGGATGGCGAGCGCGCGGATACTCGCGGTGGACGACAGTCCGACCATCCTCGCGATGCTGGAGGAGATCCTTGTTTCCGCAGGATACGAGGTGCTTACCGCCGAGGACGGAGCTGAGGCTCTCGAGTCGGCACGCAACGGCAAACCCGACCTCATTCTCCTCGACGTCATGCTGCCCAAACTCGACGGGTACCGGGTGTGCCGTCTGCTGAAGTTCGATCAGAAGTACAAGGCTATCCCGATCATCATGCTCACGGCCAAAGCCGAGGAGCAGTCGATGGCCACCGGGCTGCGCACCGGAGCCGATCAGTACCTGACCAAGCCGGTCGAGCCGGAGCGGTTGCTCGAGGCCGTAGCCGACGAGCTTGCCAAGGCGGAGGGCTGAGGAGGCCATGCAGATGGTTGAGGTAGCCAGCATTGGCCGGCGGGTGCTCGATGCGCTCGTGAGCATGGACGTCTTGACCCCGGAGCAGGTCGCGGCTGCGGACGAACGCGCACGGGTGTCGGGCGCTGAGTCCGCCGGCCGGTGGCTGTGCGATCACGGCGTCATCGCGACCGACCAGATCGCGCTCGCTCTCGAAAGGGAGCTGGGTGTGCCGCGCGTCGACCTCTCGAGCTACTCACCCGACGAGTCGGCGCTTGCCCTCGTACCGGCCGAGCGGGCACGTGCCTACTCGGTCCTGCCGATGTTCGAGATCGACCGCATCCTGACGGTCGCGGTGGGCGATCCTGCCGGCGTGTTCGGGCTCGACTCTCTCGGTGCGGAGCTGGGGATGGAGCTGGAGGCCGTGCTGGTCGATCCGGGCTCGCTGGCCCAGGCACTCGCCACCTACTACGAGCCCGCCCGGGACGGCACGCCCGCCGATCCTGCCGGTGCGCCCGAAGTCTCTGTGGATGCGCCCTCTTCCGAAGCGGACCTCGTACCGCCCGCATCCGGGGCCGGCACTCCCGAGACCGGCAGCCTCATCGCCGAGCCGATCTCGGAGGAGCAGTTTCACACCGATCCCGGCGCTACCGAGCAGGAGAGCGAGGCAGCGCCCGAGTTCTCGGGCAACAGAATCGACCTGGACGTGCTGGCGGTCGCAGATGCGGGCAAGGTGGCGGTTCTCGTCTCCGACATCGTTGCAGACGCGCTCGACCGGGGTGCGTCCGCGATCCACCTGCTGCCCTACAAGGACGACTTCTTCCTTGTCTACCGCATCGGCGGGCGTCTCGAGCAGGTGGCAAGCGCTCCGCTGTCGATGCAGACGGCGCTGGTCGACGGCTTCAAGTCGTACGTGAAGGCGGGAGCGTCGCGTGGCGCCGGACCCGCACTCGGCCGCCTGCGCACGCGCATCGGCGAGCGCGAGCTGGTTCTCACGCTCTCGGCGGTCGCGACCGTCGCGGGGCACCGACTGGTCGTCTCACTCGGCTCGGACCCGGGATCGCCCCGCGATCTCCCCGCGCTGGGGGTCTCCGAGGCTGAGACCCGCGCCCTGCACGCGATGGTGGAGCGCGGCAGGGGCATCCTGCTCGTTTGCGCTCCGGTCGCGGGGGGTCGCAGCGCGACCTACTACGCGCTGCTCGCGCACGCCGCTGCGGTCGGCAAGAGCGTCTACTCGGTCGAGCACTCGATCGACTACGAGATCCCGGCGGTCGCCCAGGTGCTCGTCGATCCCGGCTCGCCGGTGGGAGCGGCGTCCTATCTCGCGGTCGGGGCGCGCCAGGACACCGATGTCGTCGCAATCGATTCGATGCAGAGTGTCGAGGACGTGCACCGGGCCATCGAGGCCGCCGCCCTGGGCAAGCTCGTCATCGCGACGTTCTCCGGCGCCGGGATCGTCGCCGGCGTCAGCCGGATGCTCGAACTGGGGGCCGAGCCGACGAGTCTCGCTGCCGCTCTCACCTTCGGTGTGGGTCAGCGCCTCGTGCGCACCACCTGTCCGGATTGCTCGGCCGAGGAGCATAGCCCGCTGGCCGCCCGGATCCCCGGTGCGGTGCCCGGGATGGTCTCTCTTGCGGGGAGTGGCTGCTCGTCGTGTGATGGAAGCGGATTCGGTGGCATTACCGGGGTGTTCGAAGTGCTTCCCTTCACCGAACCGGTGCGCGCGGCGATCGCCGGAGGTGCGCAGGCGGCACACCTTGCCGAGCGGGCGCAGGCCGCCGGGATGCGCCCGATGCTTGCGTCGGGCCTCGTCAAGGTCGAGCAGGGCCTCGTCAGTGTCGAGGAGCTGAACCGCGTTCTGCGGTTCGCGGAGTGACAGGCCCCGATGCAGGCCTCACACGACACCACGCTCGCCACGGCTGTCACGTTTCGTATCGGCGGTCAGCGATACGCTTTGCCCCTCGAACGGGTGCGGGAGATCCAGAAGATCGTCGCGTTTGCGGAGATGCCCGATGAGAGCGCGATGATCGTCGGCATGGTCGACGTACGGGGTGAGGTGCTCCCGGTCGTAGATGCGAGGCTTCTGCTCGGGTTGCAGCCGGAGCCCTATACGCTGGAGACCCCGATGATCTTCGTCACCAGCACCGCCGGGCCGGTCGCGCTCATCGTCGATGCGGTCGACACGGTTGTCGAGCTGTCCGGCGACGCCGCCGCCGCCCTTCCGGCAGCGCACGCTCTGGCCTCCCGGATGTGTGGCGCTCACCGGGTCGACGGCGAGCTCGTCTTCCTGCTCGATGCTGATGCGTTGCTGGCACCGGTGGACCTGCCCGGCGGAGGGCAGGGGGCGAGCGATGAGTGATGACTCGGCGAGTAGAAGCCGGCTCGGTCGGGAGGCCGAGGCGATTCTGCGGCATCGCGCCGCGGCGCTGGCGCGCAAGGTCGAGAGCGACACCGCCCTGCAGCGAAGCGCGCTGCTCGTCTTCCGGGTGGGCGTCCACTGGTACGCGGTGAGCGTCGAGGCGATCAGGGAGATCCTCCAGGACTTCGTGGTGGCGGAGATACCCTGCGCACCGGGGTTCGTGCGGGGTGTGGCAAGCATTCGGGGTGAGATCGTCTCCGTGACCGACGCGGCCGCGCTGATGGATATAGGCCAGGGCCCGGGGAGCGACTCGCCCGTGGCCATCGTGCTCGAGAACGACGAGTGCACGACGGCGGTGCTCGTGAGCGAGGTCGGCGGCATCATCGATGTACCGGCATCCGGCGTCGAGCCGCCCCTTCCGCACCTGCAGGAATCGCAG
>JAHYJI010000050.1 GCA_019429145.1 Coriobacteriia bacterium
ACCCTCGAGGAGTGCTGCGTCGGGGGCTCAAACGACGCCAACGTGCTCAGTCGCTTCGGCGGCGAGGAGTTCGCCGTGCTGCTCGTTGAGGGAACGGCGGGCGGGCCTCCCGGTCCGGGCGATGCGCTTGCCGTCGGAGAGGCGCTCCGCTCGGCGGTCGAGGACCTCAGGCTGGAGGACGCGAGCGTCACCGTGAGCATCGGGGTGGCGACATACCCCGAGAACGGGCCGACGCTCGACACTCTGCTCTCCGCGACCGACGAGGCACTTCACGCGGCCCTTACCGGCGGCGGCAATCGCGTCGTCCTCGCCGGGACCTCGGCATGACAACAGGATGGCGCCTCGCCTCCCTGGTGGCGGCGCTCGCCCTCGCGCTTGCCGTCATCGGCCTCCCGCTTCGGCTGATGCTGCTTCCTGCGTATACGAGCGCACTCGTCGTGCGGGTTGACGCGCCCGCCCGCGCGGAGATCGACGCCGGGCAGGCACGTGCGCTTGCCGAGGGGGTCCGCGCCTTCGTCGCCGACGAGGCGGGAGCCGCGCTGCCGGCCACGCTGCCCGACGGACGCCCGGCCTTCGACGAGAGCGCGACCTCTCACCTCGATGACGTGCGGGTGGTGCTTACCGCCGCACGCACCGTCACGCTGCTCGTCACGGGAGCGGCGATCGTTTGGGTTGTCGTTGCGCTGCAACTCCGCCGCCGGCGCGAGCTCGCACTCTCGCTTCACGCCGGCGCCCTGCTCGTCGTCGCGCTCGCGGCGCTCGCGGCGCTGATCGCGCTCGCCGACTTCGACCGTTTCTTCGCCGGCTTCCACGCACTGTTCTTCGAGGAAGGGACGTGGCAGTTCCCGGCAGACGCGCTCCTCATACGGCTCTTCCCCGAGCCGTTCTGGGCCGCCTCGGGTGGCATCTGGGGCGCACTATCGCTCGCCGGAGCAGGACTCCTGGCACTGTGCGGGCGACGCACTCGGCCCCGCCTCGAGGGGGAGAGGGAATGACAAGCGCCTCAGGAAGTGCAAACATGATTGTCGAGGAAGTTCTCGCACGAGGGGATTCCTGGCTGATTGCCCGCCGCCACACGCGGTCGGGGCACGTCCGTACCGGTATGAGAGGAGCGTTGCATGGCTGCGAAGGAAGGCTACTGCGTCAAGTGCAAGGAGAAGCGGGAGATGAAGGACGCCCAGGCCATCACGATGAAGAACGGCCGTCCGGCGACCCAGGGTGTCTGCCCCGAGTGCGGCACCAAGATGTTCAAGATCGGCAAGTAATCGCCCGTAAGAGGGTGTGATTCGGCGGGCGTCGGGACTCTCCCGGCGCCCGCTGTGCGTCCGGTTGACACCCCCTTGCCGAGGGAGTAGCGTCCCATGACCGGTGCCGGGACGATGCCACGTCGGCAGGCGGAGGCAGGGAGCGCAGATGAACGTCATCGTAGTCGGGTGCGGACGAGTCGGATCGCAGCTGGCGACCCTTCTGTCCATAGAGGGCCACAACGTTGTCGTGATAGACAAGAGCGCCGAGGCGTTCCGCAGGCTCGGCACCATCTTCAACGGCGTGACCATCAAGGGCCTCGGGTTCGACGAGGACGTCTTGGAGGAGGCCGGCATCCGTGAGGCGCACGCCTTTGCGGCCGTGACCAACCTCGACAACACGAACCTGATGGCTGCTGAGGTGGCGCGCAAGATCTTCGGCGTGGAGCACGTCGTCGCGCGGCTGTACAACCCGCAGCGCGAGCGTACCTACCAGCAGCTGGGGCTCGATTACGTGTGCGGCACGACGCTCGTGGCCGAGGTCCTCCTCGACAAGATCAAGGTGGGACACGGGCACCACGTCTCAGCGCTGGGTGACGTCGAGATCGTGCAGTTCAAGGCGAGCGCGGCGGTCGAGGGCAAGCGAGTGGGCGACATCGAGATCGCCCGGCGCTTCCGCATCGCCGCCATCTCGCGTGGCGATGAGATGTTCGTGCCGGAACCCGAGGCCGTGCTGCACGCAGGCGACATCGTGATGGCGTCGGTCAAAGAAGAGGCGTTCGGCAAGATCGAGCGCTACATGGAGGAGTGAGCGCATGTACATCGTCATCAACGGCGGTGGCAAGGTCGGCTCCTATCTCGCTCGCACGATGTTGGAATCCGGCCACGAGGTCGGGCTGATAGAGAAGCGCGCCGAGATCGTCGAGAGACTCGTTGCCGAACTGCCCGGCCGGGCGCTCGTCATCCACGGCGATGGCTGCGATGCCGCGTACCAGGAAGACGCGGGGGTCGGGCGTGCTGAGGTGTTCGCTTCCGCCACCGGGGACGACGATGACAACCTCGTCGCCTGCCAGCTTGCCAAGGTGGCGTTCGGCGTGCCGAGGGCGCTCGCTCGCGTCAACAACCCGAAGAACGAGCACATCTTCAACGCCCTGGGGATCGAAGCGATCTCCTCGACCACCATCATCTCGCGCATGATCGAGGAGGAGGCGACGGTCGGTGATATCCGCACGCTGATCGCGCTTCGCAAAGGCAACATGGCGATCGTCGAGATCGAGTTGCCCACCGACCGGTGCGTCGTATGCAACAAGGCGGTCTCCGAGCTGGACCTGCCCAGCGACTGCATCCTCATTGCGATCGTTCGCGAAGACGACGAGGTCGTGACGGTGCACGGCGACACGCTGCTGCAACCCGGCGACCAGGTCATCGCATTCACCGCGGTTGCGCACGAGAAGGCGCTGAAGAAGGCGCTGACCGGCTCGTAGCGCATTTGCCGCGCTCCCGGGCGGTGCGGTACGATGCGGAACCGATATGCGGGCATAGCTCAGTAGGTAGAGCGACAGCTTCCCAAGCTGTAGGTCGCGGGTTCGAGACCCGTTGCCCGCTCCAACACCATCATCGCGGCCGCCTCCGGGCGGCCGTTGCTCTTGCGAGATTCTCCGATCCCCAGGCAGGATTCCGCCGCCCGATGTCGAACACTTGTTCGTAGAGCGCCACGTCCCCTCGACCTCCTGCGTGGCCCGGTCAGTCGGGAGGTATGTGATGTGCGCGCGTGTACTCCGCTTCGCAGGACTGCTGTTGGTCGGCGTCCTCTTCACAGGCAACACCCTGGCGTTCGGCACCGAGTCGGGCTGGCCGCTGCCCGCGGCCGCTCCGGTCACGCTTGGCTTCGGGGAAGGCTACGTGGGTGAGAACGGGTCGACGTCGGTGCACCGCGGAGTTGACCTTGTGGCCTCGGGCGGCACTGCGGTGAGCGCCGTGCTCGACGGGACCGTCACCTTCTCCGGCCGGGTGCCCGCGGGCGAGGGAGCCACGACCATCGCGGTCACCGTGGAGAGCGGAGACGTGCGGCTGACCTACATGCCGCTGTCCGAGGCGGTCGTCGGCGCCGGCGACACGCTTGCGGCGGGGGGACGGATCGGGACTCTGGCCGCCACCGGCGACCGCTCGTCCGGTGAGCCCCATCTCCATGTCGGAGCTCGTCGCGGCTCGCTCTACATCGATCCTTTGGTCTTCCTGATGCCGCCCGCGGCTCCGGCCGCGAGCGCCGTGACCGAGCCGGTTCCCGTCCCGGTCGCCCCGGCACTGGTGCCTGCCACGCCGTCGCCGATCGCGGTGGCGGGCGGTTCGAATGCAGATCCGGTTCCCGAGACATCCCGCGTCGAACCGACGAGGGCACCGTCTTCTCAGGGCTCAGCGGTTGGGGTGACGGGGGCTCAGCCCGTGCCTGCGCACGGCGTGACACTGCCGTCGGGCGTGGCGCTCGGGGAGAGTTCACCCGTGGTGAGCAGTGTCCCGGTCGCATCGGGAGTCGGCGCGCCGGTCGAGATGCCTGCCGGGAGCGCGAGCGCTCCGCTAGCCTCCGCTCCCGAGATCACAGCGCCGGTTGCACTCTCGAAAGCGGGCAGAGCGCGTGCGAGCATCAGCGTTGCGGGAGTCATCCCCGATGCCGGAGTGTCCTCGCTCGCGGTCGACCGGCGAGCCGAGGTGATGAGCAGCACGCCCCTTCCCGTCCCGGCGATCGTCGCGCTGGCCGCCGCGCTCGGTGCCGCGTTGCTGTGGCCCGTGTGGCGCTCAGTCCCTGCTCCGAGGGTTGATGTCACAGCCAAACAACAGGATGTTGCCGCAGTGGTAGCTCGGTGATACACTGCGAGGGCTCATTTTCCTGCTCCGGGCGGCTGCCTTCACAGTCCCGGAGCCGTTAGCCCGGAGGAGGTGACACATGAAGGCTTACGAAATGTTGCTCTTGCTCGACCCGAGCCTGGACGAGGAGACCCGTGAGGGGCTCATCGAGAAGGCCCAGGGTCTCATCACCGCCGAGGGGGGCGTCGTCGACGCCGTCGAATCCTGGGGCAAGCGCCGCCTTGCGTTCGAGATCAACGACGCGACCGACGGCGACTACGTGCTCATCAACTTCCACAACACCCCCGATGCGATCGCCGAGATCGACCGCGTGCTGCACATCACTGACCCGGTGTTCCGCTACATGATCCTTCGTCGCGACGATCGCGAGTAGTCGCACGCAGCACACAGGCGGTTCACCGGTGCGATGTGGCCGGTGTTCGCTTCGAGAAACAGGTGGTGGTTTGAGATGAGTATCAATCGAGTCATGATCAGCGGGAACCTTACCCGCGACCCGGAGTTGCGTTCGACCTCGGGCGGTACGGCCGTGCTCAAGCTTGGTGTCGCGGTGAATGACCGCCGCAAGAACCAGCAAACCGGCGAGTGGGAAGACGTCCCCAACTTCGTGGACTGCACGATCTTCGGCACGCGTGCCGAGGCGCTGGCGCAGTACCTGAGCAAGGGCCAGAAGGTTGCCATCGAAGGCAAGCTTCGCTTCAGCTCGTGGGAGAGCCAGCAGGGCGAGAAGCGCTCGAAGCTCGAAGTAGTCGTCGACGAGATCGAGTTCATGTCCTCGCGCGGCGAGGGCGGCGGGGGTGGCGGACGCACGTTCGCTGCACCGGAGGCAGCGGATCTCCCGTCCGACGACGAGATCCCGTTCTAGGAACGTAGCAGCGGGCCGGAGGGCGGTTCCCTCCCGCCATCGGTCCGCGTCATGTTGAAAGCGTCGCTTCGAGAGAGGCGAAAGGAGGATCGGACGTGTCCGATTACGTACGCAAGCCGAGGCGCAAGTACTGCGCCTTCTGTAAGGACAAGGTCGAGTACATCGACTACAAAGACGTGCAGATGCTGCGGAAGTTCATGACCGACCGCGGCAAGATCAAGCCGCGCCGGGTCACGGGCAACTGCGCCCAGCACCAGCACCAGCTCTCCGTCGCGGTCAAGCGCGGACGCGAGATGGCGCTCGTGCCCTACACCGTCCCGGTGGTCAGCGGCAAGGTCGACGGCCGCCGCGGCAGGTAGCCTTTCAGTGACCGATCTCTCCCACACACGGGACGGCGTCCTGCTTTCTGCGGCCGTCATCCTCGGAGGATTCCTGGCGCCGGTCCTTCCCGTCATCGGGTTCCCGATGGCCGCGGCGGGGCTGGCGGGTCTGGTCTACCGTGGCAGGGTCACGCTGGCGGCGTTTGCGGGCGGCATGGCGGTGGCGTTTGGCACCTTCATGGCTCCCTACGACGCGGCATTGCTTGCCCCGGCGTTCGTGGCGTTGTTGTTTGTCATCGGTGGCATGCAGCGTCGCACTGCACTGACGAACGTCACGCTTCTGACCGCGGCGATCGCAGCCGGGTCGCTGGCGTCAGCGACGCTCTACGCCTGGCTGCAGGGAACGACGTTCCTCGCGGTCACGCTCGAGAGTGCGCAATCGGCAGTCGCGGCGTTTGTCGAGGCGGCTGGTGGCGTAGGCGCGGACGGGACGCTGTTCGGAGTGGACGTCGAAGTACTGACGGACACGATGTTCCGGCTGTGGCCTGTGGACTACTTCGCAAGCTCGTTGCTTGCGGCCGTGGTCTCAGTAGCCGTTGTCGGCTGGGTGGCGAGCCGGACCGGTGTCGCGGTCAAGCGGTTACCGCGCTTGGAAGCGCTCGACCTGAGCCTCCATGTGCTGTGGCCGTTCATCGGGGCCTTTGCGTTCCTGGCGGCAGGACGCGTGATGAGCGACGGGACGGCTGCAACGACGGTCGGCCTGAACCTGCTCCTCGGCACGCGGTTGCTGCTGCTGGCCCAGGGGCTCGGAGTGGTCGCCTCGTTCTACCGGCGCATCGGGCTCGGCAGGGTGGCTCGTGGCCTGGGCTACGTGTTGCTCGTGCTGGCCGACAGCGTGATCCCGCTCGTAAGTATCGTGGGACTGATCGATTTCTGGGCGAACTTCAGAAAGTTGCCCCGTGAAGACTCAACCTCACCCGAGAGGGTTGAGGATGGGGACAGCGGGAACTAGAGTCATAAGCACGCTCGTGCCGGCGACAATGCGCCGGCGACGGACAAGGAGTACGTGATGAAGGTCATCCTGACACAGGAGCTGAAGGGCAAGGGCGGTGAAGGCGACGTCGTCGATGTCGCCCGCGGCTACGCAGTGAACTACCTGCTTCCGCGCAAGCTCGCCATCGAGGCGACGCCCGGTAACCTCAAGCAGCTCGACGCCCGCAAGGGCAACATACTCAAGCGCGAAGAGACGCGCGTCGGCGAGGCTCGCACGCTCGCCGAGCGTCTCGAAGGCGGACGCGTGACCATCGAGGCGAAGGCTGGCGAAGAGGGCCGCCTGTTCGGCTCGGTCACCTCGCCGATGATCGTCGATGCGATCGCAACCCAGCTCGATGCCGAGGTGGACCGCCGCAAGGTCGACGTGCACGGTCTCATCAAGGAGCTTGGCGAGCACACCGTCACGGTGCAGGTCTACCGCGACATCAGGACCGAGGTCACCGTGGTGGTCGTTCCCGAGGGGGGCGTGGCCGAACAGGCTGAGCCCACCGTCGAGGAAGTCATCGCTGCGGTCGAGGCCGAGGAGGCCGCCGAAGCAGAGGCGGAGGACGATGAGGTCGAGGCCGACGCGCCCATGGACGAGGAGACCGCCGAGGCCGAGGAGCCGACGGAGTAACCTCTTCTCTGCGTACGACCGAGCGAAGGCGCCGTCCCCCGTGGGCGGCGCTTCCGCGTTGTGAGCCACAACCTCTCACGAATCTGTGGATAGCGGGGATAACCTGCCTCCGGTGAGGTGTCGCGTCCGGCTGCCTGTGGAAAGCGCGCGCAGCCCCGGACGAGATGTCAGACCCCTCCGTTAGAATCGGTGCGTCCCGCAGGCCGGAATGGCCGTGCGTGGGCCAACGACAGTTTCGACAATGGAGGGGATATGAGCGAGCTCCGTGGGACGCTTGCGGCGCCGCCAGCCGTACCGCTTCGGGTACCTCCCCACAACGTCGAGGCAGAGCAGGCGTTGCTGGGCTCGATGTTCCTCTCGTCCGAGGCGGTCGAGGTCGGTATGGCCGCTGTGGTCCGCGAGGACTTCTATCGCCCCAGCCACCAGAAGATCTTCGACGCGATCCATCACCTGTACTCGCGATCGGTCCCGATCGACCAGGTGAGCGTGGCCGACAGGCTGGAGTCCGTAAACGCTCTCGAGCAGATCGGCGGCAAGGCGTACCTGCTCGACATCACCGGCGTGGTGCCCACCGCCGCCAACGCTGCCCGCTACGCCGAGATCGTGCGCCGGACGTCGATGCTTCGCGAGCTGATCGCCGCTGCGAGCCAGATCGTGTCGCTCGGCTACGAGGCGCCCGACGACATGCAAGAAGTGGTCGAGCAGGCCGAGCGCACGCTCTTCCAGGTAACCAACAAGCGGGTTGCGAGCAAGTTCCAGGACATGGAAGAGTTGCTCGAGGTGAGCTTCAAGCAGCTCGAGGAGCTCTTCGAGCGCCAGGAGCACATCAGTGGCGTCCCCACCGGCTTCGAGGACCTCGACAAACTGCTCGCCGGCATGCACCGGGGCGATCTGATCATCCTGGCGGCCCGGCCGTCGGTGGGTAAGACCGCTTTTGCGCTCAACATCGCGGTGAACGCCGCGAAGGCAGGCGCGCCGGTTGCGCTCTTCAGCCTCGAGATGGCGGCCGAACAGCTCATCCAGCGCGTGCTCTGCTCCGAGGCGCGTATCAACTCCCAGGACGTCCGCACAGGGCGCATCAAGGAGGCGGACTGGTCGAGCATCCACCGGGCGATGGGACAGCTTGCTAACCTCGAGTTCTACGTCGACGACACGCCCTCGATCTCGATCCTTGAGGTGCGCGCCAAGGCACGCAGGCAGCTGCGCGACAAGCCAAACGGCCTGATCATCGTCGACTATCTGCAGCTGATGCAGCCCCAGGGTCGCCGCTCGGAGAACCGCCAGACCGAGATCGCCGAGATCAGCCGGGGACTGAAGATCCTCGCCAAGGAACTCAACGTGCCGGTGCTTGCGCTCTCCCAGCTCTCGCGTGCCGTCGAGCAGCGGGCAGGCAAACGCCCGCAGCTTTCAGACCTGCGGGAGTCCGGCGCTATCGAGCAGGACGCGGACGTCGTCATGTTCATCGACCGCAATACCGACCCGCGCGGGGATGATGACGAGGAAGGTCGTCCCCAAAAGGGTATGGCCGAGATCATCGTGGCGAAGCATCGCAACGGCCCGACAGGCAACGTTCCACTCGTCTTCAACGAGCGCTACACGAAGTTCGTGAGCTTCACCAACAAGGTATAGCCGTCGCCTCGGCCAGTGCGTGCCGCGGTCGTCGGAGGGCGGCTGCGGCACGCAGAGGCGTCAGGGCGTGAAGAGACGCTCGAACTCCTCGGGATTCCAGCCGACCATCGCCTTCTCGCCAATACGCAGCACCGGTACGCCGTGTTGCGCGGTCATCAGCACCATCTCGCGCAGGCCGGCACGGTCACTCGCGATGTCGACCTCCGAGAAGTCAACGCCACGCTCGGCCAGGTAGCGCTTGGCAACGACGCACCACGGGCACGTTGGAGTGGTGTAGAGCGTGACCTGTTTGGGCTGAGCGGTCATGGCGGTTCCTTCGATGCCTCGCAGGGTAATCCTGCTCAGGCGCGGCGGCTGGTACCGTGAGGCGCGAGGCGGACCGGGGAACATAAGCGGTGGCCGGAACCGCAGGCAGACAGGGAGTCTCGATGAGCGAGCGCTACGATGTCGTGGTCATCGGCGCGGGGCCTGCGGGCATCTTCGCAGCACTCGAGCTGCTGCGCTCGGGCGTGCGCGACATCGTGATCGTCGAGAAGGGCAAGGCGATCGAGGCGCGGCGCTGTCCGGTGCACGAGCAGGGCTGCGTCCGGTGCTCGCGCTGCGACATCATGTCGGGCTGGGGCGGTGCGGGCGCGTTCTCCGACGGCAAGCTCACGCTGACCGGTGAGGTCGGCGGCTGGCTTGCCGATTATGTCGGGGCCGAGGCTCTTGATGATCTCATCGAGTACGCGGACACGATCTGGCTCGAGTTTGGTGCCGACGACCACATCCACGGCCCGGATCCGGATGCGGCCGCTCGCCTCGAACGAGAGGCAACGCTTGCGGGGATGGCGCTGACCCCGATGCGCATCCGCCATCTCGGTACCGACCGTTCCCCGCGCGTTCTCGGCGCGATGCACGACTACCTGGTGTCCAGAGACGTCGAGGTGATGATCGGCACGAGCGCGGCCACGATCGACGCCGAAGACGGTAGGGTGACCGGCGTGACACTTGCCGACGGGCGCTCGCTGCGGGCTCCGGCAGTCATCGTCGCGCCGGGGCGTGAGGGGGCCGAGTGGCTCGCGGCCCAGGCTACCGCTCTCGGCATCGGGCTTTCCAACAACCAGGTCGACATCGGTGTGAGGGTGGAGGCACCGGCACCGGTGATGGAGCCGCTCACCGACGAACTGTACGAGGCGAAACTCACGTTCTTCTCGCCGAGCTTCGGCGACCGGGTTCGCACGTTTTGCATGAACCCGTATGGCGAGGTCACTACGGAGTCGTATGGAGACGTCGTCACCGTCAACGGGCACTCGTATGCGGAGAAGCGCACCCCGTATACGAACTTCGCGGTACTCGTGAGCCAGACGTTCACCGAGCCGTTTCGCGAGCCGATCACCTACGGCCGCTCCATCGCGCGGCTCGCCAACCTTCTCGGCGAAGGCATCCTCGTCCAGCGTCTCGGCGACCTGCGGGCAGGGCGGCGATCGACTCCCCAGCGGCTGGCCGAATCGATCGTCCAGCCGACGATGCCGAGTGCGACCGCCGGCGATCTCTCCTCGGTGCTGCCCTACCGTCACCTGACCGACATCCTTGAGTTCCTCGTTGCGCTGGACAATCTCGCCCCCGGCGTCGCCGCGCCCTCGACGCTGCTCTACGGAGTCGAGGTGAAGTTCTACTCGTCGCGGCTCGATCTCGACGGCGACCTGCAGACACCGGTCAGAGGTCTGTATGCGATCGGTGACGGAGCGGGCGTCACCCGCGGCCTGGTGCAGTCGGGCGCGAGCGGGGTGGTCGCTGCGCGCGGCGTCGTGAAATCGCGCGGCTGATTCCTCCAGTTGCCGAGGGTGTTGCCGTTGGCCCGCGTCGCTGCTAGGATACCCCATGGGGTATATGACAGCGGCAGCACGATCTGCCCGGACGCGGAGGCCGGTTTGGTGGACACTACTCACGATGGAGCGGGCGCGCGTATCGTGCGTCTCGCACGAAGGCTCTCGGCCTCGCTCGTCTGGGCGATCCCGCTCTCGATGGCAGCAGGTTTCGGGGCCGGGTTGCTTGTCGACCTGGATCCGCTGAAGTCCCTCGTCCTGCCGCTCACGATGCTGATGGTCTATCCGATGCTCGTGAACGTGAAGATGCGTGACGCGTTCAGCCTCGTCGATTCCCGGGTCGTCGGAGTCGCCATGGCGCTGAACTTCCTCGTCCTGCCGGCCGGAGCATGGGTGCTGGCGAAGCTCTTCTTCGCGAGTGACGCCGGTCTGTTCGTTGGGATGGTGCTCGCGGGACTCTTCCCCACGAGCGGCATGACTATCTCGTGGACCGGTTTCGCGAAGGGCAACGTGGGCGCCGCCATCAAGATGACGGTGGTCGGCCTGATCGCCGCCTCGCTGCTCGCTCCGGTCTACCTCAAAGTGCTCGCGGGACGGATGGTTCCGGTGGACCTGCTCGGCGTGCTCGGCACGGTCGTGCTCGTCGTGGCACTGCCGCTCGCCGCGGCGCAGTTGACCCGTGTCGTGCTCCTGAGGCGCTACGGGAACGAGCGGTTCGCGACCCGCATCGCCCCGGTCTTTCCCGGGATCTCGGTTCTCGGCGTCCTTGGCATCGTCTTCATCGCAGTGGGGCTCAAGGCCGAGATGATCGTCGAGCGCCCGGAGCTCACGCTCGCCATCGCGGCGCCGGTCCTCCTCTTCTACCTGGCGAATTTCGCACTCTCGACGATCGTGGGCCGCGCGCTCTTCGGGCGCGGCGATGCGATCGCGCTCGTGTACGGGACGGTGATGCGCAACCTCTCGATCGCGCTCGGCATCGCGGTCACGACCTTCGGCCCCGAGGCGGCACTCGTGCTTGCGGCGGGCTACATCGTGCAGGTCCAGGCCGCCGCATGGTACGTCCGCCTCACCGACAGGGTGTTCGGGCCGGCGGCGCCGACGAGTCGCCCGGCCGCCACGACGTGAGGGATCGCAGGTGTAGCCACGGCACCGCCCGCGAGGTGGTTGCCGTGTATAATTGCAGGCCGGTGCGGCGCCTGCCGTTCTCCGAATCCGTGAGCTGGTCGTGATCTTCTCTGATTTGTGCCGGCTCACCGTCACGAGCGAAGGACGACACAGCGAATGAACGATTCCCCCCGTCCCGACATGCGTCAGAACGCCTCCAGCGAGAGTACCGCCAGGGCTTCCCGGGCGGCCGGGCCGGGCGATTCCGCTCGTCGCGTTCAGCCGCGCACGGTGTTCGCCGTCAGTGCACTCGTCGTGCTCATCGGCATTGTGGTGCTCTTTGTCTGGTCGTCGATGAAGTACTCACGCATCGGGGATAAACTCCAGACCCCGGATCCGGTCGACCGAGAGGCTGTCGCCGAGGCGGTCGATCCGGTCGAGGATCTCACCGAAGAGGAGCCGATGTACATCCTCGTACTTGGCTCCGATGCGCGACCGGGTCAGACGCGCGCCCGCTCGGACACAATCCTGTTGGCACGCGTCGACACGGCGAATAAGGCCATCAACATGCTCTCGTTTCCGAGGGACAGCCGCGTGCCGATCGAAGGACGCGGCCTGGACAAGATGACGCATGCCAACGCGTTCGGCGGCCCAGCGCTGGTTATCAAGACCGTCAAGGAGTACACCGGACTACCGGTCCATCACTACGTCGAGCTCAATTTCGAGGGGTTTGTCACGGTCGTCGATTCGCTCGGCGGGGTCGTTGTCAATGTGGAGCGTGAAATCAACGACCCCTCAGGGGCAGATACCGGCGGGGTCAGCAACGTCACTCACATTCCGGCGGGAGAGCAGCGCCTGAACGCCGTCGAGGCTCTCACTTTCGTGCGCAGCCGCGCCTATCCCGACGGTGACTTCACCCGCATCAGGAACCAGCAGAAGTTTCTGGTGGCTTTTGCCAAGGAGGCTCTCAAGCGAGAGAACATCACGCGCCTCCCCTCGGTGGCCGAGGAGGCCGCTGAGAACATCGACACCGACATGAGCATCCCCGAGCTTGTCGGGCTTGCGATGGCGCTCCGGGGGCTTGGAGACGACGACATAACTGGCCACACGGTGCCTGGCAGACCGACGATGATCAACGGGGTTTCGTACGTGGCGCTCGACGAACCCGCTGCACGGGCACTCTTCGAGGAGTTCCGCGATGGTTCGGTAGCCGAGCCAGGCTCGTAGTCCCGGTCCGGGTGCGGTCGCGCTAGTATGCTCCGCGCGAGAAGATCACTGCCGGAATCGTTCGCATGAGCAACGACAGGTCGAAGCCCACCGACCAGTTCTCGATGTAGAACAGATCGAGACGGACCATCTCCTCGAAGCTGAGTGCCGAGCGGCCCGAGACCTGCCAGAGTCCGGTCATGCCGGGCGGGACTTCGAGACGGCGCCACTGCTCGTCGTCGTACTGCTCGGTCTCTACCGGCAGCGGCGGCCTGGGTCCCACCAGTGACATCTCGCCCCGCAACACGTTCAGCAGCTGCGGAAACTCGTCGATCGAGTACTTACGCATCCACCGGCCGACGCGCGTTATGCGCGGGTCTTCTTTGATCTTGAATAGCGGCCCGCTGGCTTCGTTCCGGTCATGCAGCTCCCTCAGCCGTTTGTCGGCATCGACGCACATCGATCGGAACTTGAACATGCGGAACGGTTCCCCCTCTTTCCCGATGCGTTCTTGCGCGTAGAGGATGGGGCCGGGTGAGTCGAGCTTGATCGATATTAACCGACACAGGAAGACCTGGTACTGTAAATTTTACTGTATTTCTAAACTTTCCCATGTCGGTTGGGGTCTTAATTTATTTCTTGGTACTCTTTTTAATTTTCTTTACTATAACAATTGTGAGCCACACAAGTAAAAGAATGGGAATCCCAAACAGAAAAACCGCAAGCAATATTCCTATGAGTCCTCCCAAAAGTTCTGCTATCATCAACATATAAATAAAATAAAAATTTAAATATTTTGTTT
>JAHYJI010000051.1 GCA_019429145.1 Coriobacteriia bacterium
CGGTCAGGTACACGAACCGCGAGTCGGCGCACGCCTCGCGCGGGATCGCGCGGGTACCGTCGGTCGTGGATTCGACATCGGTGCGCATCACGTCCGCAACGCGCGCTCTGCCGAGGCGTTTGAGCGCGCGGTCGCTTCCCATGAAGTCGTGCACGAACTTGCTCTCAGGATGGTCGAGCAGCGTCTCGGGCGTGTCGTACTGCTCGAGACGGCCCGCGCGCATGAGCGCGATGCGGTCGGCGAGCTTGATCGCCTCGTCCACGTCGTGGGTCACGAAGATGACGGTCTTGCGCAGCTCGCGCTGGATGCGGGCGAACTCGGCCTGAAGCCGCTCCCGGGTCAGCGGGTCGACCGCCCCGAACGGCTCGTCCATGAGGAGCAGCGGCGGGTCGGCAGCGAGCGCCCGGGCGACACCCACGCGCTGCGCCTGGCCGCCGGAGAGCTGGCGCGGGTACTTCTCGGCGTACTCGGCAGGTGGCAGCCCGACGATATCGAGGAGCTCGAGCGCCTTGGGCTCGTAGCGGCGCCGCTCCCACCCGAGAAGCTTGGGGACGGTCGCCACGTTCTCGGCAACCGTGAGGTGCGGAAAGAGCCCGACCGACTGGATGACGTAGCCGATGTGGCGGCGCAGCTCCTCGGGGCGGCTGTCCATGATGTCGCGCCCGTCGATCTCGATCGTCCCGCTCGTGGGCTCTATGAGCCGGTTGATCATGCGCAGCGTGGTGGTCTTGCCGCAGCCGCTCGGCCCGATGAGCACGCAAACCTCGCCCGAGGGAACCTCGAAGCTGACGCGGTCGACCGCCGTGACCTCGCCGTAGCTCTTGGTGACGTCGCGAAGCGTGATCACGACACGGCCCCTTCCTCGATACCGGGCGAGACGACGAGCCGGCGCAGGCCGCGCATCGAGACGTCGGCGAGCACGGCGAGCACCACCATCGGGATGGCGCCGAGCAGCGTGAGGTCGTCGGCCTGCTGGCCCCAGCCCTGGAAGACCAGGATGCCGAGCCCGCCCGCGCCGATGAACGCGGTCACCGCGGCGATGCCGATGACGAGCACGGCGGCCGCCCGGACGCCCTCGATGACGAGTGGGAGCGCGAGCGGCGCCTCCACACGCACGAGTAGCTGCAGGCGCCCCATCCCCATCCCACGCCCGGCGTCTATGACGCCCGGATCTACACCCGCAAGTCCCACGAACGTGTTGCGCATCACCGGCAGTAGCGCGTAGAGCGTGAGCGCGATGACCGCCGGTGTCGTGCCGATCGCGGTCAGGCCGAGCGCTGAGAGCGGGGCGATGAGCAGGCCGAGCATCGCCATCGACGGGATGGTCTGGATCACGCTCACGACCCCGAGCCCGACCTCGCGCACCACCCGGTTGCGCGACGCGAGCACCCCGAGCGGGATGCCGATGAGCACTCCGAACCCCACTCCCGAGCCGGCGAGCACGAGGTGTTGGCGCACGAGCCCCCAGAAGCGCCTCGACTGCACCGCATACTCCCGCGCTATCGAGAGCTCGGCCAGGCCGCCCCACATCAGGACGGCCGCCACGCCGAGGAGGGCCACAGCCCCTGCGATACGGCGCACCCGCACCGATCCGGTCGCCCGGGTGCCGGCGAACCACACGACAAGCGCTCCCAGGCCGGCAAGCCACGCACCCGGGCCGATCGAGACGCGGGCGATGGCCGGAGCTCCCTCCTGGAGGCGCACCGCCGCCACGCCGAGCGCCCAGAGCAGCGCGAGCCCCGAGCCCGCACCGGCGGCGAGCAGCAGCGGTCCGCGAGCGCGCTCCGGTGCCACCGCACCGACGAGTGCCAGCACGACAAACGCCACGAGCACCCAACCCGCGATGCCGGCGGCAAGCACGCTCTCGGGTTCGCCGCTCACGATGCGGTTCGCGCGGAACTCCACAAACGGCAGCAGCGCACAGCCGGTGAGCGCGACCACGCCCCCGAATGCGGCGACACGGTCGACTCGGCGTGAGGGCCCGCCCTCAGCGCTTGGGTGCGTGCCGGTGATGGCTGCCCCCTACTCGATGAACCCTTCGGCGCTCAGCCACGATTCGGCGACGCCCTGGGCATCCTGGCCCTCGAGCGCGACCTGTGCATTCAAGGCCTGCAGCGTCTCGAGATCGAGACGGGCGAAGACCGGCTCGAGCAGGTCGACGATCTCCGGATACTCGTCGATGACCTCGGCACGGAAGATCGGGGCGGGCTGGTAGATGGGCTGCACGCCGAGCGGGTCGCCGAGGACGAACAGGTCGAGTGCGGCGATGGTGCCGTCGGTGCCGTAGACCATGGCGGCGTTGACGCCGTCGGTGCCCTCCGCAGCGGCGCGAGCGGTCACCGCGGTGTCGCCGGTGGCCAGCGAGACCTTCTGTGCCGCGGAGAGGCTGAAGCCGTAGGCCGCCTCGAAACCGGGCATCGCGTCGTCGCGATCGAAGAACTCCTGGGAGCCGGCGACCTTCACGTCTCCGCCGTCGTCGATGTAGGCCGCCCAGTCCTCGAGCGTGCCGATGGCGTTGTCTTCGGCAAGTGCGCGGGGAACCGCGACGGCCCAGGTGTTGTTGGCCGGGGCAGGAGCGAGCCAGACGATGTTCTCGTTCTCGAGATCGAGCCGCGCGGCCTCCTCGTAGGTCGCGGCGGCGTCCTGCAGGATCGCGGGGTCGATCTGCTCGTCGGCGTAGAACACGGTAAGCGCGTTGGCGGTGTACTCGGGATAGGCGTCGATCTCACCGGCGAGCAGCGCCCGGCGCACCACGTCGGTTGCCCCGGTGCGCATCCGGTCGACCACCTCGAAGCCCGCATCCTCGAGCACCGCTGCCATCACGTAGCCGAGCACGGGACCCTCGACGTCGATCTTGGAACCGATGGTGATCGGGCCCTTGAGTTCGGCGGGACCATCGCCGTCGCCGCCGCACCCCACAAGCAGCGCGCCCGCGAGTAGCAGGACGAGCACCATCGAAAGATATCTGCGCATGTCGCGTCTCCCCTCCGTAGATCGCAGGCCTCGCAGGGCCGCGACCGCGTCATTGTTTCTTGGTATGTATCCTACTGCAGGCAGATGTATCGGCGTACCGATGGCGGACCGCTAGTTTCCCTGACCGCGGCTTTCCGTAACGAGCTGCAGGGGGGCCTTGCCGAGGGCCACCCACCCTCCGTTGCCGTCGCTCATGACCGGGACGACCGGGTGTCCACCCCACAACCTGGGCCGGAGCCATCCGAACGTTGCCACCGGCTCGTCGGAACGGGGTGCGACCACGTTGCGGTCGACCGGCACCACGAGCATCCCCGCCTGCTCGAGCGCCACGACACTCACCGGGTCGCTATACTCCCGCAGGCCGCCGTACTCGACGAAGCGGCCGCTCCAGCCGCCGGCGGTCAGCCCTACGCCAGCCGCCGCGCCGATGATGCCGTCGTTGGTGCCGCCGTGCCCGGAGAGGTGCACGTTCCCGGCCGCCATCTTCGCATCCGCCTGGGTCACGACCTCGGAGGCGGCTCGGCTTCCGAACGCGATCAGCCCGGGCAGCTCCGCATCCTCCTCCGTGACCACGCAGAGTCCCGGATCGCTGCCGGGCAGCATGTGGTGCTCGAGATGTCTGGAGGCGAGCTCGATGAGGTCGGCCACCACGCCCCGGTCGTCGGCATCGATAACGACGCACGCGGAACTGTTGTGGGACGTGTAGGGTATGTCCGGATGTACCAGGAGCTGCTGCCGGACGACACCCCACAGCTGGCACCCGGCCGGAAGCGCCTCGCCGAACCAGCGTGCGAGCTTGCCGGTGCCGCGCGGAGCATCGTAGTTGTCAGTGTCGTCGAAGGCCACGTATACGCGCATGAACGCCCCTTACTCGTCGCTCGGTACCCAGATGACGCTGCCGTCTTCGAGCCGGAAGACGGTGCCGATAGCCGTGCCGATGCCTTCCTCGGTCACGTCACCCATCTTGAGACGCTCGATGATACGGCCCTCCTTGCGGATGAGCTCCATGTCCGCGGTGCCGGGGTTCTTCACGATAGTCACGTCCTCGAGTGAGAGCAACTCCCCGAGGCCGAATCCCAGCAGCGCGACCACGAGGAAGCCGACCGCGATCAGCACGGCGACGTCGAACAGGCTGCTCATGGCATCCATGGGGTCGGGCTGCTCCGGGACAGCCTGACGCCGTCGCTCGAGGAACGAGACGTGTTCGCCCGAGCGGATCACTCAGACCACCACCCGATCGAAGAGGTACTCGATATCCGCGAGGTCCTCGCGGTAGTGACGCTCGCGGACAGCGGTCAGTACGTAGGAGACCGCGCCGACGAGGAGACCAACGACCGTCGTGGAGAAGGCGATCACCAGGTTGTTCGACAGGGTCAGCACGTCTCCCTGCGCGAGCCCGACCAGGGCGGGAGAGATCGGGATGAGCGTACCCATCAGTCCGAGGAGCGGTCCGATGCGCACGAGTACCCTCGTGCGCTCGAGCCGCTTGCTTGCCTCGTTCTCGCCGTCACTCAGTGCCTTCAGCAACCTGCTGCGAGCGAGGTCGATCCCCTCGGCCAGCGAACGCCTGACCCGAACCGGCACCGGTCCGGGGCCCAACGCGGTGAGCGCCTCCATGACCGAGGCCCCCTCGACCGACATGCCGGCCCGGAGCGCCTCGACATCGAGGCGACGCCGCGAGCGGAAACGCGCGACCGTCTCGAAGGTGAACCGCCCCGCGTCGAACACGACGAACAGCACGGCGATCACCAGAAGCAACATGACCGGGTAGAGGAGCGAGGTCGCGATCGTATAGATGATCCGTTGCAGGTTGTCGGCGATCATACGGACACCTCTCTCTAGTAGCGCATGCCCAGCATGCGCGAGCCGATGAGTCGGGCGACGAACATCTGACCCGAGGGCGTGATGAAGCCGAACGTGTAGGCGCCAAGCAGCAGAATCAGCCCCGTCAGCCTGCCCGAGAGCGGCGTGGACAGCGCGCCCGACCCGAGGCGGTCGGCAGCGCCTCCGACCGTAGCCTCGAGCAGCGTCCCGCGCACGAAGCCGAACGGCAACCCGTCCGTGTCGTCCAGGGATTGCACGTCGGTCTCGAGCACCGGGGCGATCTTGCGCGTCATCTCCTCCGCCTCGCCCGACTGCAATCCGCCCGGCGTGGTGCCTCCCGTAGTGCTGCCCGAGCCGGGGCCCGCGGGTCTGCGAGCGGAGCCGCCCGGGCCCGAGGGCCGCGACCCACCATCCTGCGACAGACCGTCGGTGCCTTCGTCGGTGCCTTTGTCGGTGTCGTCGTCGCCGAGCTCTCCGTCGTCAGGCTCCTCTTCATCGGGGTCTTCACTGTCGGGGTCGCCGCCACCAGGGTCACCACCGTCGGGCCCCCCGGGATCGACCGGGCCGGGGTCGTCCGGCGCGACGTCGTACCTGACGTACACGCCACGGACCACAGGCGTGTACGCAGCGGACGCTGATTCGAGCGTGAGGCGGTACCGCACAGTGGTCGCCGTCACGCTCTCGAACTCCGCCGAGGGACCTCCGGCATCGATCCATTCACCACCGTCGAGCGCATACTCGAGTCTCACAGTGGTTCCCGGTCGCGCATCGTACACGACCTGCATCGCCGAGACCGTCTTCTCCACCCCCGGAAGCCCGAGTGAAAGCGAGTGGGAGACCACCGTGCCTGTTAGTGCGTAGCCGACCTCGATCACGCGCTCGTTTCCCTGATCCGCTATCAGCGTCGTGCCCGAGGACGTACGGTACACACTGCGCAGCTTGGAGACGGCCCCGTCCTCCGGCACCGGCTCGCCACCGCCATACCAATCCACGACTTCGCCGGCCCTGTTTACCTCCAGCATGCGCTCGCCGTCCTCCTCGACGATCACCGTGTTCCCGTTGGGCAGGCGTACGGCAGACGAGGGACGATCGAGCCTGAGATCGTCGACACCCGTCTCACCCGTGATTCCGTGCTGCCACACGATCTGACCGGCGGAAGTGACCTCGATGATCCGGTTACCCGTGCCGGTTTGATCCCCTGAGTCGGTGATGAGCGTGTTGCCGCCGGACAGCCGCTGCGCGTGACGGGGCGACGCAAGCAGGCCCGGCGACGTCCCCTGCACGCCAGCCTGGCCGTACTGCCATACGATGCTCTCGGCCGTGTACCCGAGGTTCGGGGCTGCCGGGTCGTAATCCGACGTACGGACCTCGATCACGCGGTTCCCACCCCGGTTGTCGGTTATGAGCGTGTTGCCGTTGGGCAGCCGTGTCGCCGAGAACGGGTCGATCAGCGATCCCGGCGCTAGCGAATTGGTGTTGACGCCGTAGCGCCAGACGACCTGCTTGTCCGGAGTCACCTCTATCACGAAATCCGCGCGCCTGTCGGTGATAAGCGTGTTGCCGTTGGGCAGCCGCTCGGCGGCGTAGACATTCACCAGTTGCGGGTTGTCGGTAAGTCGAGTGTACGACCAGACGACTCGCTTGCTCGGACTGATCTCGAGCACCTCGTTGGTGCGCGAAGCGACCAACACGTTGCCGTTGTCGAGCCCCGCCACCGAGAAAGGCTCGAACGCGTCGTTCGCAGGCCGCCGGTACTCCCAGATGAGCTGACGAGCGAGAGTCACTCCCGGACCTCCACGCACCTCACCGACGTACACATCGGACGACGACGAGAACGTGGCAGGCTCGGGGGTATCGGACCACAGGCGATCTGCGTGGGCTGCCGGCGCGCGCAGCAACAGAGCCACCAGGAGGAGAGGCAGCAACCAACGACCCGGGTGCGCAGTCCTGCCCGCTCTCATTCGCCAAGCCCCCCGGCAGGTCGAGGCAGGAGGCGGTCGAGCGCCCCGGTACGGTCGAGCCGCTGCAGGACCACAGCTGCCGCCGCACCACCGAGCGCGCCGAAGAGTACGTGCGTGGTCGAGGCCACGCCCAGTCCGAGCGCCAGGTAACCGGCAGGGATACCGAGCACCACGCCGGCGATGTAGTTCGCGGCCAGTTTCGCCACATTGGCGGTAGCGGCGACCACCACCGCCACGTAGACGCGGTCGAAACGCCCACCGAACGCCAGGTAGAGCGCATCAACGACCACGCCGGGCACGAAATACTTGACGCCGGCGAGGATACCGAGCCGACCGGGCGTGAGCATGGTAGCAAGGAGTCCGGAGACGATTCCGATCATGGTGCCCGCGCCCGGTCTCCGTATGACAGCGACACCGATGATGATGAGCGCCATCCAGAAGAAGCCCGAGTGTCCCGGTACCCTGATGGGTGACTTGATGAACATCTTGCCTGCGACAATCAGAGCGCTGACCAGGGCAACGATCATCTGGTCTCGCACCGGAAGCGGCCACCCTCCCGAGTACAAGCGCCTGAGATTCATCTGACCACGATCCGTTCCACGTCTCTTACTCGCCTCTCCCAGGGTATGTCCGGCCCGCACAGCTTCGTCGTGCCACGAATCGCGAAGTCGAGCAGAACGTCCTCGTCGATCTCCTCGCGGCCGAGGCGGATGTAGCCGTCGTCCCTGACACCCATTCCGAACACTTCAACCGATTCGAACTCCACCACTCCACACGACTCAAGCACCGACAGCAGTGGCGGGCCTTCCTGGCGCTGCCCCTGCATCACCACCCTGCGGGACTCCAGGGCCTGGAGCTCATCAAGGCTGAGGACACAGAGTGCGTCCTCAGCCCGTTCCACGACGATCACGTAGCGCTGCGCAACATCCTCCCGCTCGGCCCTGACCTGCAGGCACCATGCGGTGGTGACCGCCACCACAAGAACGGCGACGGTCACCACCAGCGCTATCTTCGGTGCCCGTGGCAAGGTGGACACAGTCGAGACGTCCTACCTACTTGACCACGCCCAGCACGGACGTGCGAACGTCCTGGCTGAGCGCATCCGCGCCACCGTAGAAGGTGACGACATCGATCGAGTCCTTGGCCTTCTGAGTCTTGAGCACGGCCTCGGTCGCAACGGAAAGCTTCGTCCGGTTGGTGAGCAGGGTGACGCTGCGGCCCCGAGTGCCGAAGGGCTTAGCCTGCAGCATGCTGCCGGCCAGGGCGTCATAGGCCAGATCACCGCGGGTAAGGCCCACTCGATCCCACGAGTGTTTCGTCGTGACCTGCACCCCGATCCGCGAAGTCTCGGGTATGGAGCCGTCGACAGCAAGGTTCGCGATCTTGACCGCGGTGTCGTAGCGGGTGTCGCCCCAGACGCGGGTGACGTTTGCGGAGCCGAAGGCGGTGCGGACCTGGTTGTAGGCGGCAGCACTGATTGCGAGATCGCCTCCGAGCACGACGACCTTGTTCACACCTGCCTTCTTCATGGCGTCATGTGTGGCCTTCGTGAAGCCGGTCCTGTTCGTGAGGTAGACCGGCCAGCCGTTGGAGGCGGCAATAGGTGCGGCGGCGAGCGCGTCGGGGAAGTTCTGCCCGGTGGCAAGGAAGGCGGTATTCCCCATGGGCGTGCCGGCCTTGCTCATCTCGGCACGGGTGCGATCGATGATGAGGTTGGCGGTGACGTAGCGGTTAGCGCCCGCGAGCTTCTGGTCGACGTTAGCCGTACCGAACTTCTTGATGATCTCGGCACGGACGGCCGCATCGATGGCGAGCTCGCCTCCCAGCACGATCGCCTTGGGAGCCTTGAGCTCGTCTTTGGCATAGGCGAGCGTGGCCGCGAGGCCGGCCTTGCGTCCGTCGGTCGAGAGATTCTTGGGCACGAGCAGGATCGGGATGTCGAGCACGCCGGCGAGCGGTGCTGCGGCAAGCGCGTCGGGGAAGTCCTGGGCGGTCGTGAGGATGACGGCCGAGACCTCCCCGGGCTTGAATGCCTGGCGGGCGGTCTTGATGGCCGTCTCATAGCGGGTGGCCCCGGCGAGCGCGATGTGCGGCGCCGTTGACTTGAGGTCACTGTCGCGGTAGTTGCCGGCATGATCGGTGGCACGGACCTTGAGGGAAGCCGTCACTCCGGGAGGGAGGTTGCTCGCGGTGAAACTGCGCGCCGAGGCGAGCAGCACGCCGGAGACGGGGGCGTCTGTACCGCTATAGACACGATACGAAGCGACACCCGAGCCGGAGTCGCTGACGCCGGTCCAGTTCACGATGACTCTGCCCCACCCGTCACGCTCGAGCGTCACGGTCGGCTGCGCGGGAGGCGTAGTGTCGACGACATCGATCGAGACCGTGGCGGGTGCAGAGAAGTCGGTACCATCGAACGCCCGGTAGATGAAGCTCGCCGTGCCCAGGTAGCCAAAGGCCGGCGTGAAGGTGAACGAGCCGTCCGGGTTCAAGACGAGCGCGCCCGAGGCCGGCGCCGGTCCGCTCACAAGCTCGGCGGCAAGCGGGTCGTTATCCGCATCGGTGTCGCTTGCCAGCACGCCGGGCGCGGAGACCACGAGTTCGGTCTCGAACTCGGTTGTGTACTCATCATCCGCTGCGACAGGCGGGACATTGAACGGGGTGACCAGGACCGTTTCGGAGCGTGCGCTCACGTTCGTGGCCGCGTCAACGGCTCGCACCTCGTAGTTGTACGCAACATCGAGTGCTGCCGTCATGTCCGTGAACGAGGTGTCAGCGGATGTTCCGACGAGCAGCTTCGGTGCAGTCCACTTGAGCGATCCCGTCTCCTCCCAGCGGTACACTCGGTAGTGGTCGACGCCGACGTTGTCGGTCGAGGCTGTCCATTCGAGCGAGACGCTCGTGGCGACCACTTCGCCGACAACGTCGGTCGGCGCGGTGGGCGCGGTGGTGTCCGTCGAGCCGAGTGCGATCGATTCATCGGCGCCGCCGGCCCGAAGCTGGTGCGCGGTGACGCGCTTGTTCTGCTGGACCCAGATGTCGATGGACTCGCCTGCCGGCGCAACCAAACGGTAGTGGCCCACGCCGTCCGACAGGGGACCGTACCGCTCGCCTTCGTTGTCGACGATGCCGTCGGCGTCGTCATCGACGAGGTTGTTCTCCGTGCGCGAGATGCCCCAGATGGTCTCGCGATTGCCCGTGGAGCCCGCCGGGGAGAGCACGACCCGCCGCTCGTCCTGAGCGGTCGTCGCCGACGCGACACCCGGATGTACCCAGGTGCCCTCGGCCTGCATGTCGAGCACGGTCACGAGCGGCTGCTCGGCCGAGACGATCACGCCGTCTTCGCCATCCGCACTCACGGCGACCATGAGGCGATACTGGCCCGACTCCAGCTCGTTGCCGAACTTGAAGAAGAACCAGTCATCAGGCGAAAGGGCGCTGGGCGTGATCTCCCCGGCCGCGTTGGTCGTAACGACCGGGAAGTTGCCCGCACCCCATTCGGAGCTCCGGTTGAAGGACCACCCGTCGGCGTCCCGGTTCCAGGTGAAGCCGCCGAGATCGCTGCCTGAAGAAGCGGCACTCGGGAGGAAACCTATCTTGATCTCGTAGTCTGTTTCCGCCTCGAGACCGAACGCTTCGAAGCGGAGCGCCTGCGGTGTGTGGTCACTCGCGACGTAGAGGGGTGTGTCTTCGGTTATCGGGCCGCCGGTGAACGTCGGCACAGAGACGGTGATGGTCACCAGCGCGTCCGCGGACTCGCTCAGGAGGTCCTGCGCCCGGTAGACGAAGTGATCAGTGCCAACGAAACCCGGGTCCGGCGTGTAGGTGAAGCCGCCGTCCGCAGAGAGATCGAGTGTTCCATTGGACACGTCCGAGACGAGGAATGTGTTCAGCACGTCCTCGTTCGCATCTGTGTCGTTGGCGAGCACGCCGGGTGCAAGCACGGTAAGCGCGGTGTCTCGCGTGGTCTCGTACGCGTCGTCCTCGGCGACCGGCGGCACGTTGAGCACCGTCGCCTCAGCCGTATCGGAGCGCGCGCTCACGTTCGTGGCTGCATCGGCAGCTCGCACCTCGTAGTTGTAGGTGGCGCCCCCGACGGTCATCGTGTCCTCGAACGACGCGTCGACGGTGGTCCCGATGAGCGTCTTGGGCGGCGTCCACTCGACCGAATTCACGTCCTGCCAGCGATAGACCCGGTAGTGATCGACGCCGACGTTGTCGGTCGAGGCTGTCCATTCGAGCGAGACGCTCGTGGGCGATGCCTCGGCGACGAGATCCGCCGGTGCGGTGGGCGCTGTGGTGTCGACAGAGCCGAGCGCGATCGACTCGTCGGCGCCGCCGAGCGGATGTGCAGCGAATCGCTTGTTCTGCTGGACCCAAACGTCGACGGTCGAGGTGGTCGGTACCGCGACCTGGAAATCGCCTGCCGTAATGGGCCCCCAGCTCTCGTTGTCGACGATGCCGTCGGCGTTGTCATCGACATCGTTGGCCTCGGTGAAGGTGAGTCCCCAGATCGTGTCCCTGTTGCTCTCCGAGCCCTCCGGAGAGGCCACGAGGCGCCTGATGTCCGCAGCACCGGTGTACGTGACACCGGGGTGGACACGGGTGCCGTCCTCACTCATGTCCAGGACCGTCACGAGCGGCGGATCGAGCGCGTTGAGCGCACCGCCTTCACCAGTCGCGTTGAGTGTGATGATGATGTAATAGGGGCCGGAGTTCAGCTCGTTGCCGAACTTGAAGAAGTGCCACTCGCTCCGCTCGATGTTGCCGAACTCGTCGGTCGTCTCCGTCGGGAAGTTGCCCGCGCCCCATGCCGGACCACGGTTGCGCGACCACTGATCGGTATCCGGATTCCAAGTGAACCCCCGGTTCTCGCTGCCTGCGGGCACCGGTTCCGGGCTGATTCTGATCTTCACCTCGTAGGTGGTGTCGGGTGTCAGCCCCTCAGCTGTGAACCGTATCGCCTGCGGCGTGTGGTCGTTTGGGACGTAGAGCGGCATGTCATCCGCTATCGGCCCCCCCACGAAGGTGCGGTCCTGTGCCACCGCAGGCGCGATGCCCATCGCGGGCAACACGAGCACAAACGCCAGCACAACCCGCAACAGACGGCCTGTTGCGCCCCTCGAATACCTCATAGCTCGCTTCCTCCTCGGTCCGGAGTCGGTCACTCACACTGCCAGCCGGTACTCGTCTCCCATCGCACCGGCGTCGTACCCGCGGATCCTCTCCACGCTGCGTCTGAAAGCACGCGCATGCAGCAGGTCGAGAAGGCGAGCTGCCTCCTCGGTCTCGTAGAACTCGCGCTTCATGACGAGGTCGTAGCGTTCGCGAAAGAGCGGCACGAAATCGAGCTGGTAGCGCTCTGCCGCAGCGGAGATCCCAACAGCGACATCGGCCTTCCCTGAGGCGACGAGCGCCGCCGCATCCGTATGGGTGTCCACCCAGGACGCGTATCCGCGAACCGATCCTGCCGCCATTCCCTCCGCCTTCAACATGCGATCGAGCCAGAGGCGGGTCCCGGAGCCCGGGTTGCGGTTCACCAGCACCACATCCCGATCGCCGATGTCACTGATCGAGCCAAGCTTGTGCGGGTTGCCGGGTGCGACGATGAGCCCCTGCTCCCGATGGGCAAGCGTCACGATCACCGTATCGGTGTCAGGAAAGAGATGCCGGGCATACGGGATGTTGTACTCTCCGGTATCGGCGTCGAGCAGATGGCAGCCCGCGACGTCCGCAAGGCCTTGGCGCACGCCGATGAGCCCGTCGAGACTGCCGGTCACGACCGGGGCGACCAGGGTGCCCGCCTCGCTCTCGGCGGCAAGGAGCTCGAGCGCAAGATCGTGACTCACCATGGCGATCACGTTGGCAGGGGCCGAGGTCGCGGGCCGCACGAGCATCGAGAGCGTGTAGGCCGCAGCTGTCGCACGGTAGAACTTCTCCGTGTAGTTCTTCGTCGCACGCGTCTCCACGAGCCGCACCAGCCCGACCCTTTCCAGCGCCTTCACGTGGTGCCGGACCCACGCCGGATGGCGGTCGAGCACCGCGCCGAGGGACGAGAGCGTGTGAGCCTCGTCCATCAGCAGCCCGAGTATCTCCAGGCGTCTGGGATCCGTCGCCGCGCGGATGGTCTCAGCGTGCTTGATGGTGCGCATGTGATCCAAGACGAGCCTCCACCCTTCCGCACCGCAGTCGGTGTGCCGAGCTCGGACCGCACTCTAAGAATATACTAAGTGTACGGGCGAAGCAGCATCGGGATCGACGACGACACCCTGATTCGAGGAGCTTACTCGCCCATGCGCAGCGGGATCTCGACCAGGTTGATCCGCGAGCCGTCCTGTGCCGAGGACTCGAAGACGATGAGCGCGCCTACGCCCGGCCCGGCTATCTCGTAGGGAACGGTCACGTCGAACGTCCCCCACGTGCCCGTTCCTGCCGTCGCCGTGCCGAACCCCTCGGCAACGATCACGCCGGCCGGATCGACGATCTCGTAGTTGAAGGTGGCCTCGAAGGTGTTCGACGTCCCGGTGATGCGCAACGGGCTGGAGACCTCCT
>JAHYJI010000052.1 GCA_019429145.1 Coriobacteriia bacterium
CCTACATCAAGAACACCCTCAAGCCCAAAGAGATCATCGTGCTCGGAGGGGATATCGCCATCACGCCTGCGGTCTACTCCAAGATCACGAGCACGCTTGGCGGCGTGAAGTTCACCCGCTATGCCGGTACCACCCGCTACGACACCGCAAACCAGATCATCGCCCGCGCGCTTTCCGAGATGCAAAAGGCATCAAAGCCCTTCAGTGGCACAGCGTTCCTTGCCACCGGCACCAACTTCCCTGACGCGCTTGCCGCAGCACCTCTCTCGGCCTCCAACGGCTGGCCGGTCTATCTGACCAAGGGCACATCCTTTACCACCGCCACCAAGACCGCCATGCAAAACGCGAAGGTCAAAAAGGTCGTCGTGCTCGGAGGCGAGCTTGCCATCGACAAGAAGACCTACGACGCGGTGGTCAAAGAGTTCGGCTCATCAAACGTCACCCGCATCTACGGGGCCACCCGCTACGACACCGCCGCAAAGATCGCCACCTTGGCCGTCTCCGGCACCATCACCGAGACCTCGCGCATCGGGGTCAGTGTCAAGACCAAGCACACCTGGGACCGCGTGGGCATCACCACAGGCCTGAACTTCCCCGACGCGCTTGCCGGCTCCATGCTGCAGGCAAAGCCCTTCGGCACGCGGGGACGCAGCGTGACCCTGCTCACCAACCCCACCAAGCTCTCGGCCGCCACCGAGAACACACTGAAAGCCCGCAAGGTCCCGATCGATGTCGTCACCTTCTACGGAGGCGAGCTCGCGCTCAACCAGGCGGTGCGCACCTCGGTGCTCGGCGCGCTGAAGTAGAGGGCATCCACTGCCCTCGGTCATACACCACGCTCTCGAGAGGAGGAGCCATGAACAGACGGGGTGGTTTCGGCGTTCGGGCGTTTCGGATCGTGCTTGCAGTGGTCCTGATGACTGTCGGCATCTCGGTCGTTCCTACACTGATTCGAGCCTCCGACCTCGTCGGCTATACCCAGTTGATCAGCGTTTCGATGACCGGCGGGGTGTCGATGGGCGATCACAACTACTACTACTTGGACATTCAAGGCCCCGACATCAGCTCCGACGGGCGATACGTCGTCTGGACGTCGACCGCTGCGGACCTCGTACCCGGCGGCACGACCGCCTACAACAAGACCGACGTCTTCTGGCGCGACCGTGTCGCCGGCGTCACGAAGCGGGTGAGCGACTCGGCTGCGGACGTGAACGGCAACGCCTCCAGCTGGGGCGGTGTCGTGAGCGGAGACGGCCTCTACGTGGCCTTCATCTCGAAGGCCAGCAACCTTGTACCCGACGATACGAACGGGGTGCAGGATGCCTTCGTGCGCAACATGCAGACCGGGGCCATCGAGCGTGTGAGCGTCACGAACTCCGGGGAGCAGTCGACGGGGTGGGCCTACGGACCCCTCGCCATCGCCGATGACGACTACAGCGTCATCTTCACCACAGCCTCGGCGAACTTCGGCTCGTCCAAGGGCCAGGTCTACCTGCGTGACTGGCAGGCCGGGACGACCTCGATGGTGAGCCGGGCGCCTGACGGTCAGCCGGGCGACGACTCCAGTTTCCCCGATGACATCACGCCGGATGGTCGCTTCGTGGCCTTCACCTCGCGAGCGTCAAACATCACGGGTGAGACCGGAGGATACGACCACATTATCGTCCGCGAACTGGATACCGAGACCACCTGGATCGTCAATCGCACGGCCGCCCAGGAGAAGATGGAGGCGCACCACGCCTCCCTCAGCGATGACGGGCGCTATGTGGCCTTCCACGGTGAACGGCGGGGTGGCTCGGCAGCAGGCATCCAGTGTTGGGTGCGCGACATCCAGGAGTCGACGACGGAACAGGTCAGCAGGTCGACCGGAGGAGTCGGTGCCAACGGCCAGTCCCAGTGGCCCGAGATCAGCGGCAACGGGCGCTACGTGGTCTTCGACTCGTACGCGACGAACCTCGTGGATGGTGACACCAATGCCGTCCCGGACGTGTTCCGGCACGACCGGCAGACGGGGGCGACGGAGCGCATGAGCCTGACGACCTCCGGCGAGCAGGTGCCGTATATGTCGCAGAACGCGCGCGTGTCACAAGACGGTCATGCCGTGGCGTTCTTCGGGATTGGGCTCGTGCCCGAGGACACCAACGGCCAGATCTACGTGCGGGCGTTTACGGTAGATGATGGCGTGAAGCCCGCAGGCACCATAGCCGTTGCTGGAGGTGCGGACTACACCAAGACGGCTGCAGTCACCATTGCCCACTCGATCACCTGGGGCGCTGCGGGTCCGGGCCAGATGCGCCACAGCTTCGACGGCGGCACGACGTGGGTGGGCGGTGGCCAGGGATGGGTCGCCTACTCGGCGAGCAGAAACATCACGCTTCCCCCTGGCGATGGGATGAAGACAGTGATCGCCGAGTTCCGCGACGTCGTGGGGAACACCACGACGTCGCCTGTGGCAGACTCCATCTTTCTCGACACCACCGTTCCGGGGAAGCCTGCCACTACGACTACGGCCGACGGGTGGGGCAGAATCGCGGTGACCTGGACGGGCGTTACCGACACCGGATCCGGCGTGGCTTCGTACCGCGTCTACAACGGCGCGACCCCCATCTCCGGCGTGCTGTCCGCCTCGGCGCGCAGTTTCACCGCGAGCACCCTGGCCCCCGGCGTGACGGCCTCCCTCAAGGTCCGCGCCATCGATCATGCCGGCAACTACCGCGACAGCGACCTCAAGTCCATAGCCCCCCACATCGCCCTTGCCGGGGCCACCCGCTACCACACTGCCATCGACACCGCGCGCCTGGCATTCCCGAGTGGTGCTGCCACCGTCATCCTCGCCACGGGTGAGAACTTCCCCGATGCGCTAGCCGCAGCACCCCTGGCAGGCATCCTCGACGCTCCGATCCTGCTCGTGCCCACCAAGCTTTCCACCGCTAGCCGCATCTCAGGGCTCGATGCCACGCTTGCCTACGCCAAGAGCGAACTGAAGGCATCCAAGGTCATCGTGTTAGGCGGAGACATCGCCATCACGCCTGCGGTCTACTCGCGTATCGTCGCGCGTTTCGGTAGCTCGAACATCACCCGCTATGCCGGAGAGACCCGCTACGACACCGCAAACATGATCATCGCCCGCGCGCTTTCCGAGATGAGCAAGGCAGCAAAGCCCTTCGGTGGCACCGCGTTTCTTGCCACCGGGGCAAACTTCCCCGACGCGCTTGCCGCAGCACCGATCTCTGCGTCCAACGGCTGGCCGGTCTATCTGACCAAGGGAACATCCTTTACCCCCGCCACCAAGACCGCCATGCAAAACGCGAAGGTGAAAAAGGTCGTGGTGCTCGGAGGTGACCTTGCCATCGATGCGAAGACCTACGCACAGGTGGCCGCTACCTTCGGTTCATCAAACGTCACCCGCATCTACGGGGCCACCCGCTACGACACCGCCGCCAAGATCGCCACGCTCGCGGTAGCCGGCACCATCACCGAGACATCGCGCATCGGGGTCAGTGTCAAGACCAAGCACACCTGGGACCGGGCGGGCATCACCACGGGACTGAACTTCCCCGATGCGCTTGCCGGTGGCATGTTGCAGGCAAAGCCCTTCGGCACGAGGGGCAGGAGCGTCACGCTGCTCACCAACCCCACCAAGCTCTCCGCCGCCACCGAGGCAACACTCAAGCTGCGCAAGGGCCCGATCGATGTGGTGACCTTCTACGGAGGTGAGCTGGCGCTCAGCCAGGGTGTGCGGACGTCCGTGCTCGGCGCGCTGAAGTAGCCCGCCGCTACGTAGAGAACGAGAGGTCCGCTCCCCGGTCGGGAGCGGGTCTACTCTCTCGTTGCCCACCTGCAGGACGCGTGCTACACTTGCTCGGCTTGCTCAGGCCCTGGTCGGAAACCAGGGCCGCTTATCGGAGGTGACTGCACGTGCGTGAGGGTATCCACCCGGACTACGTCGAGAGCACGGTGACGTGTTCGTGCGGCGAGTCGTTCAAGACCCGCTCCACCAAGGCAGAGCTCCACGTCGAGCTCTGTTCCAAGTGCCACCCGTTCTACACCGGCACCCAGAAGCTCGTCGACTCCGGCGGTCGCGTCCAGCGCTTCGCCGACAAGTTCGGTGCCTCGGCATCCAACGTCATCGAGAAGGAGGCCGCCGAGCGCGCCGCACGTCAGAAGGCGCACGAGGAAGCCGCTCTGGCCGCCCGTGAGGCCCGCGCCGCCAAGGATGCCGAGAAGGCCGCCAAGGCAGCGAAGCACGAGACGAAGGTTGCGGCGGCCCGGGGCGTGGCTGACGCGGTTGGCGACGAGGTTCCCGCCGAGGAACCGGTCGCAGAGGAGGCCCCCGCCGAGGAGAGCGCCGAGTAGGCGTTCTGCCGCACCGGCACTGCTAGAATGGGAGGCGAGGCGACTCGCCTCCCTTGCCGTATCGGGGCCACTCCGGCCCGCTCTGTCCGAGAGGTACCGCGTGGACGTTCGCCTGCTCTATCACACACCCGATCCCGAGCGCGCCATCGCTGCTGCGGCGCGGCTCTGCTACGCGCCGGTGGGCGCCGCGGCGCTCTTCGAGGACATGACCGCCGAGAGCGTGCGCAAGGTCCTGCGCACCATCATGAACTCGGGCCACTTCTCCGCGCTGGAGCACGTCTCCTACACCTTCGCGGTCGACGGGGTCTCCCGGGCGATGACCCACCAGCTCGTCCGTCATCGCCTCGCCTCGTACAACCAGCAGTCGCAGCGCTACGTCGCCTACGACGAGGAGCCCACCTTCATCGTCCCGCCGAGCGTGGCCGACGATCCTGCGGCCCGCGAGCGGTTCGACGCGGCGGCCTCCGCCGCGTTCGCCGCCTACCGCGAGCTCGTCGAGTCCGGGATCCCCGCAGAGGATGCCCGCTATCTGCTGCCCAACGCCATGGAGACGAAGATCGTCATCACCATGAACGTGCGCGAGTTGCTGCACTTCTTCGAGCTGAGGTGCTGCAAGCGGGCCCAGTGGGAGATCCGTGACCTCGCGCTGCGCATGCTCGCACTTGCCGAGCCCACCGCGCCCTACGTCTTCATGGACGCGGGCGCGTCGTGCAGGCGCGGGCCGTGCCGCGAGGGAAAGATGACCTGCGGCGAGCCGTACGAGCGGGCGCCCCGACGTGAGTAGGGTCGTGCTGCCCGGGGACGCGGGGCGCGATGTCTACGACCCCGACCGCGGGGTCGTCATCGCCCATCTCGCGGTTCCCGTGGTCTTCGCGGCGATCTTCGCCGGTCTTCTGGCCGAAGGGTGGTCCTGGCCGCTCTTCGCCACATTCCTGCCGCTGCTCGCGGTCGGCCTGCGCCCGGCGGTGTGGGGCATCGCGGCACGGATGCGCGAACGCCAGAAGATTCGCAGCGTCCGCTACCTGGAGCGCCGCGACAACGCTGCCAACGTCTCGCTCGTGACGATGTCGATCACCGGGCTTGCTATCATGGACGTCTTCAGGCTGCCCGGCAGTCCTCACTGGCTCAACCAGCCCACTGCGGCACTTCTGCTCGCCGCGGTGGCTGTCTATCTCGTATGGCTTGCGACCTACTCGTCCGTGCCCATCGAGGTCAAGCGTGGGTGGACGATACTTCTCGGAGGGAAGGACGAACGCTGATGCCGGTCAAGCACACGCACATCGGGGGCCAGGCGGTCCTCGAGGGTGTCATGATGAGAGGCAGACACAACTGGGCGGTGGCCATCCGCAAGCCGGATGGCGAGATCCACGTCGAGGAGCACGAGCTGCGCACCGCCGTCTCCAAGCACCCTAACCTCGGCAAGCCGGTCATCCGCGGTGTCGTCGGTCTCTACGAGAGTCTCGTGCTCGCTATGAAGGCGTTCGCCATCTCGGCCGAGTATGCCGGTGAGACTGAGGAGGAGCAGCTCTCGAGCAAGGAGATCGCGCTCTCCATGGTCCTCGGCATCGGGCTTGCCGTGGTGCTCTTCATCGTGCTGCCGGCCGTTCTCACCAACTTCATGGTGGGACAGGCCACCGAGCGCCCGTTCACGTGGAACGTGGTCGACGGATTACTCCGCGTCGCGGCCTTCTTCATCTACATCTGGGCGATCAGCCGCATGAAGGACATCCAGCGCGTCTTCGCCTATCACGGAGCCGAGCACAAGACCATCCACGCCTACGAGCGGGGACTGCCGCTCGATGCCGAGATCATCCAGCGCTACCAGACCATGCACGTGCGCTGTGGGACCTCGTTCCTGCTGATGGTGATGGTCATCGCGATCCTGGTGTTCTCGCTCATCCCCGTCAAGGCGGTCACCGGCCTGCTCGGCACCGACCACCGCATCATCACGCTGCTCGTTGCGATCTCCTTCCGCATCCTGTTGCTCCCGCTCATCGCGGGGCTCGCGTACGAGGTCATCAAGTGGGCCGGCAAGGCGCCCGACAACCCGGTGGTCAAGGTCGTGCTCTGGCCGGGACTCCAGCTCCAGCGGATGACGACGAGGGAGCCCGACGACAGCATGGTCGAGGTCGCCGTGGTGGCGATGAACGCGGTCATCGCGTGCGAGGAGCGCGAGGCCGCGCTCGCCCGTGGGGAAGTAGCTCCGCCGGTCGGCACGTGCGGCGGTGATCCGTCCTCCGAAGATGTGGCTGCTGACGAGGTCGAGCCGGTCATCCTCTCGTAGGCGCGTAGTTTGCTGTGCACCGCACCATGAAACGCACCGTAGAGCCGCGCGCGACGGTCTCGATACCGTCCGAGGCATCAGGCACCATGACCGCATCCGCGGGTATCCCATCCTTTGCTGATGCCGTGCCCGCGGCACTCGTCAGGGCATCGCTCGTTGCCGGCGAGCGCATCCAGCTCGTTCTCGCCGGAGGACTGTGGCTGGTGGCCGCAGCGATCCTCGGTGTTCGTGGCATCGGCTGGTTGCTCCCCGTGGCGTGGACGCTGCCGCTCATCGGCGCCGGCGTACTGGTCGGCGCGGTGAAGGCTCGCTTCCTCCTCGACCGAGTGGCCCGCGGGGTCGCCCGCCGCATCCACGACAGGGGACCGGACGCTTCGATCGTCGGCTTCCTGTCGGTGCGCTCGTGGGTCGTGGTCGTCATCATGATGGCGGGCGGGCATGCGCTGCGGCTCACGGCGACTCCGCGGCCCGTCCTCGGCGTCCTGTACGTCGCGATCGCGACCGCGCTGGCGCTCGCGAGCCGCACGTACTGGCGGGTCCTGGGGCGCGGCTGGAGTACACTCGGCTGACCCCGCATGGACGGCCCATCATGCTACGCTTGCATCGAACAGACTTCACTGACGTAAGGACTCACTCCGCATGCGCGAGAAGCTCGAATCGATACTCTCTTCCTACCGGGAGCTGACCGACCGCCTCGGCGATCCGGCGCTGCACTCCGATCAGAAGACCTACGCGCGTCTGGCCAAGGAACAGGCCTCGCAGACACCGCTCGCCAACGCAATCGTCGCGTACTTCGGCGTGCTCGACGGGATCGCCGACGCCGAGGAGATCGTGCGCTCGGAGAGCGATCCGGAGATGCGCGAGCTTGCCCGTGAGGAGCTCGGCGAGTTGGAACAGCGCAAGCACGCACTCGAGGAAGACCTCAAGGTCATGATGCTTCCGACCGACCCCAACGACGACAAGAACGTCATCGTCGAGATCCGCGCCGGGGCCGGGGGTGACGAGGCGGGGCTGTTCGCGGCCGACCTCTACCGGATGTACACGCGGTTCGCCGAGTCGCAGCGCTGGAAGGCCGAGGAGATCGACGCTTCGGAGAACGAGGTCGGCGGGTTCAAAGAGGTCTCGTTCATGGTCAAAGGGGCGAGCGTCTACTCGAAGCTGAAGTTCGAGTCCGGCGTGCACCGCGTGCAGCGCATCCCGGCCACCGAGTCGGGCGGCCGCATCCACACCTCGACCGCAACCGTCGCGGTCCTCCCCGAGGTCGAGGACGTGGAAGTCGAGGTCAACCAGAACGACCTGCGCATCGACGTCTACCGGTCCAGCGGTCCCGGAGGCCAGTCGGTCAACACCACCGACTCTGCGGTGCGGATCACCCACCTGCCCACCGGGCTCGTGGTCCAGTCGCAGAACCAGAAGTCGCAGCTGCAGAACAAGGAGAACGCGATGCGCGTGTTGCGCGCGCGCCTGTACGAGATGGAGCTCGAGCGCCAACAGGCCGAGCTCGGAGATGCACGCCGCAGCCAGATCGGCTCGGGCGGACGCTCGGAGAAGATCCGTACCTACAACTTCCCGCAGGACCGGCTGACCGACCACCGCATCGGGCTGACCGTGCACAACCTCCCCGCGATCATGATGGGGGAGATCGGTCCGGTGATCGACGCGCTCGCTGCCGCCGATCGCGCCGAGCGTCTGGCCTCGGTGGTCTGACGCATGGGGACGCGCGTCTGGACGGTCAGAGACGCGCTCGACTGGACGGTCGCCCACTTCGAGCGGGAGGGCGTCGAGTCGCCACGACGCTCCGCCGAATGGCTGCTCTCCGCGGCCACCGGGCTCTCGAGGGTCGAGGTGTATGCGTACCACGAGCGACCTCTCAGCGATGCGGAGCGCATCACGCTACGCGAGGGCGTGAAGCGCCGTGCCGCCGGAGAGCCGCTTCAGTACGTCACCGGCGAGATGCCCTTCCGTCACATCGTCGTGCGCGTCGAACCCGGTGTCTTCATCCCGCGGCCCGAGACCGAGGTCCTGGTCGACGTCGCCCTCGAGCTGATCGCAGACGTGGAGGACCCCGTGGTGCTCGAGATGTGCAGCGGATCGGGGTGCATCGCCTGCGCCATCGCGACGGAGCGCCCCGACGCCCGTGTGGTGGCCACCGAGATCACGCCCGTCGCCGTCGGTGTCGCGCGCGCGAACGCCGAGCGGCTCGGGGTGGCCGACCGGGTCACGGTGCTCGAAGGCGACCTGTTCGCGGGGGTACCTGACGAGCTGCGGGGCGAAGTCGATCTCGTGATAGCGAATCCGCCCTACATCCCGAGTGGCGACCTGCCCGCGCTACCGGCAGAGGTGCTCGGCTTCGAGCCGCATCTCGCTCTCGACGGCGGGCCGGACGGCCTTGACGTGGTGCGCCGGATCGCCGAGCAGGCATACGGATGGCTCGGGCCCGATGGTGTGGTTGCGATGGAGATAGACGAAACATGCGCGAAGGATGCTTCCGAAGGAGTACGGGAGTGGTATCAAGAAGTAAGGACGGTAAGGGACCTTGCCGGCCGGGACCGAGTGGTGGTCGGCCGGAGGATATAGGTTCGTACAGCCAGGGCAGTCCAGGATGATCGGAGGCGGTTGGCTATGAACAAGGTGTTTCACATCGACCCGGAGGCTCCGTCCGCGGAGGTCATCAATCTCGCCGCCACAGTACTGCGTGACGGCGGGATTGTTGTTTTTCCGACGGAAACGGTCTACGGCATCGGCGCATCGGCCCACTCGTGCTTCGGGCCTCACGAGATATTCGACATCAAGGTCCGTCCCCTCGAGAAGCCTCTGCCCTGGCTCGTCGAGGACGAAGACGCGCTCGATATCTACGGCGTCGAGGTGCCCGAGTATGCTCACAACCTGGCCAAGGCGTTCTGGCCCGGCGCGCTCACGCTCGTGGTCAAAGCCTCCGACGTCGTCGGCCCGGATTTCCGTGCCGACGACAGTACCGTGGCGCTGAGGAGCCCCGACCACGAGGTGGTCATGGAGCTCATCCAGGCATCGGGCGGTCCGATCATCGCGACGTCGGCGAATACGAGCGGGATGCCCGCACCCGGCGATTTCGCCGACGTCGAGGAGCGCATCCTCGCCGCCGCCGATGTCGCTCTCGACGGCGGGGAGACCGCCCACCGGATGGCTTCGACGGTCGTGGACTGCACCGGTCCCGAGCCCGTGGTCCTGCGAGAGGGAGCCATCCCGACCGACCAGATCATGGCTGCCGCGCGGGGTGGCGTGTAGCTACCGTTCGTCGAGGGCGCGTGCTCCGACAGTGGTATACAATCGGCGGTGGTGTCCGCTCGGATGCCATCGCCGATCCGTTCTCCCGGGTGAAAGGGGCCCTCAGGGCATGCGTATCTCCATCGGCAGTGACCATGCGGGCTTCGAACTGAAGGAGAAGCTCGAGGAGCACCTCAGAGAGCTCGGACACGACGTCGCAGACGTCGGCGCCCACAACACCGATTCGGTCGACTACCCTGATCTCGCCGCGGCGGTAGGTCGCGCCGTCTCCGCAGGCGAGGCGGAGCGCGGAGTGCTTGTGTGCGGCTCGGGCATCGGTGTCGCGATCGCCGCCAACAAGATCGCCGGCGTTCGGGCGGCCAACGTCTACGATCCCGAGATGGCGAAGATGTCGCGACTCCATAACGACGCGAACGTCGTCACCATGGGCGGGCGCTACCTACCCGAACAGACCGCGCGCGAGATCGTCGACACGTTCCTCGCAACAGCATTCGAAGGCGGTCGCCACCAGCGCCGTGTGGATAAGATCTCGGCGCTCGAGAGTGATCGCGCCTAGCACTTGACCGGTGTATGCGGCGGTGCGCGCCGCACGATGAGAAGGGGAGCACGACACTCATGACTCTGAAGTACATCCCGCAGTCAGATCCCGAAGTCGCCGCGGCGCTCGACGCCGAGCTCGCCCGTCAGCGAGACACGATCGAGCTGATCGCCTCGGAGAACTTCACCTCCGTCGCCGTGCTGGAGGCGGCCGGGACCGTGCTGACCAACAAGTATGCGGAGGGCTACCCGGGTAAGCGCTACTACGGCGGGTGCGAGAAGGTCGACATCGTCGAGAACCTTGCACGTGACCGCGCCAAGGAGCTGTTCGGGGCCGAGTACGCCAACGTGCAGCCCCACGCGGGCGCGCAGGCCAACATGGCGGTCTACTTCGCGACGCTGCAGCCGGGCGACACGGTGCTCGGCATGAGCCTCGCGCACGGCGGACACCTCACGCATGGCTCGCCCGTGAACTTCTCGGGCAAGCTGTACAACATCGTCGCCTACGGTCTGGAGCCGGAGTCGGAGACCATCGACTACGACCAGGTCGAGCAGTTGGCGCGCGAGCACAAGCCCAAGATGATCGTCGCGGGCGCGAGCGCGTATCCCCGCGTGATCGACTTCGAGCGTTTCCGCGCGATCGCCGACGAGGTCGGTGCGCTGTTGCTCGTGGACATGGCGCACATCGCGGGTCTCGTGGCTACCGGCGCGCATCCTTCACCGGTACCGCACGCGCACTTCGTGACCTCAACGAGCCACAAGACGCTGCGCGGCCCGCGCTCGGGCTTCATTCTGTGCAAGGAGGAGTTCGGTCCGGCGATCGACAAGGCGGTCTTCCCGGGCATGCAGGGCGGCCCGCTCATGCATATCATCGCGGCCAAGGCCGTTGCCTTCGGCGAGGCGATGCGCCCCGAGTTCGCCACCTACATCGACCAGGTCGTCATCAACGCCAAGTCGATGGGCGCCGCGATGACCGAGTGCGGGCTGCGGCTCGTCTCGGGCGGCACCGACAACCACCTGCTGCTCGTAGACCTCACGCCCGCCGAGATCACCGGCAAAGACGCCGAGGCGCTGCTCGAGCGCGTCGGCATCACCGTCAACAAGAACGCGATTCCCAACGACAAGGAGAGCCCCTTCGTGACCAGTGGCATCCGCGTCGGATCACCGGCGATCACCACGCGGGGCTTCACCGAGGGCGAAGCGCACACGGTCGGCTGCCTGATGGCGGACGCGATCTTCCACCGCGACGACGAGCAGCGCCTCGCCGACATCGCCGCACAGGTCTCGGCGATGCTCGCCGATCACCCGCTCTACCCCGAACTCTGATCCGCAATCCCAGCCCCGCGAACCGACGGTGACGGAGGTATCGGCCCGATGAAGAGCAACACCCAGTACCCGAACGTCATGGTGATGGACCACCCGCTCATCCAGCACAAGCTGTCGATCCTGCGGGACGTCGGAACCGGCGCCAAGGTGTTCCGCGAGCTCGTCAAGGAGCTCGCCATGCTCATGGCCTTCGAGGCGACCCGGGGCTTCCAGCTCACCGAGACCACCGTCACCACGCCGATCACCGAGACCACCACGTACGTGCTCGCGGGCAAGAAGGTCGCTGTCATCCCGATCCTCCGGGCCGGTCTGGGCATGGTCGAGGGCATCCTCGAGCTGATTCCGGCGGCGCGGGTAGGCCACGTGGGACTTTACCGCGATCCGGAGACGCTGCAGCCGGTCGAGTACTACTGCAAGCTGCCCGAGGACATCGGGGAGCGCGATATCCTCATCGTCGACCCGATGCTTGCGACCGGCGGATCGGCGGCAGCAGCCGTGCAGTTCCTGCGCGAGCGCGGGGCACGCTCGATCAATCTGCTCGTGCTGATCGCCGCACCCGAGGGCATCGAAGAAGTCGTCAAGAACTGTGAAGATGTGTGCATCTACACGTGCTGCGTGGACAGCCACCTCAACGACCACGGCTACATCGTGCCCGGTCTCGGGGACGCCGGCGACCGCCTCTTCGGCACCAAGTAGCGGTAGGGGGTCTCTGGCATGCCGCGCCCGTCATGGGACGACTACTTCATGAGCATCGCCGAGCAGGTGGCCGGAAGGTCGACCTGCCTGCGTCGCCAGACGGGTGCGGTACTGGTCAAGGACCGGCGCATCCTCGCGACCGGCTATAACGGCACGCCCGCAGGCTTGCGCCACTGCGAGGAGGTCGGGTGTCTGCGCGAGCAGCGCAACATCGCTTCGGGCAGTCATCACGAACTCTGTCGAGGTATCCATGCCGAGCAGAACGCGGTCATCCAGGCCGCGAAGCACGGCATCACGATCGACGGCTCCACCGTGTACAGCACCCATCAGCCCTGCTCGCTGTGTGCGAAGATCCTCATCAACGCCGGCGTGGTCGACATCGCGTACCGCGACCCGTACCCCGATCCGCTCTCGGAGGAGCTACTCGGAGAGGCCGGTGTCGCCCCGCGCCGCATCGGCGGCGGTGAGAGCGGGTGACCCTGCAACACATCGCGCTGCTCGTGGGTGTTGCCGCGGTGGTGACACTCCTGCTTACCCCGGTGGTCCGGAAGGTCTCGCTGCGGTTCGGGCTGGTGGACAGCCCGGGAGCGCGCAAGGTGCACACGCGCGAGGTGTCGCGGTTGGGAGGCGTTGCCATCGTTGCTGGTATCGCGGCCGCAATCGCCCTACAGCTAGTGG
>JAHYJI010000053.1 GCA_019429145.1 Coriobacteriia bacterium
TTCCTGAGCGCCGAGGAGAGTGTCGGTGTTCCGGGGCGCTGCGCGGTCATCGACCTCGGGGGTGGTTCGATGGAGATCGTCCGAGCCACCGACGGACAGGTGACCATGATCGCCTCGGTGCCTCTGGGTGTGGTGGCGATGTCGGAGCGCTACCACCAGATCGACCCGATGCCCAAGTCCGAGCACCGCCGGCTCGAGAAGCACGTCCGGCGGACGCTGAAGGCGGCCCTTCCCGAGGACGGCGAGCCACTCGGTCTCCTGATCGGGTCGGGCGGGACGATCGCTGCGGTCGCTGCCCTGATCGCAGCACAGCGCAAGCAGAACCTCACGAGTATGCACACCTTCGAGATACGCAGGGCCGAGCTCATCCACCTGCTCGCATCGCTGGTACACACAACGGCCGCCGAGCGCAGCGTGATGAAGGGACTGTCTGAGAATCGCATCGACATCGTCGTTTCCGGTGCGGTCGTCCTCGACCAGACGATGCGGTTTCTCGGCGTAAACGAGCTCATCGTCAACTCGCGGGGCATGCGCGAGGGCCTCATCATCGACGTCCTCGCCCGCGAGCGCGGCGTGGACGTCACCGCCGACCGGATGCAGGCCGCCCGGGACTTCGCCAGGGAGTGCCGCGCCGATCCGCGGCACGCGGAGCAGGTGCGCCGTCTCGCTCTCGAGCTCTTCGACGGCCTGAAGCCGCTCGTCCGTCCGGAGCCCGGCGACCGGGAGCTCCTGGAGGGTGCCGCACTGCTGCACGACGTCGGCTATCACATCGCCTACGAGCGTCACCACAAGCACAGTTACCACCTGATCTCCTATGCGGAGCTGCCCGGCTTCACTGCTCACGAGCTGAGCCTCATCGCATCGATCGCGCGCTACCACAGCGGCGCGCTGCCCAAGGCCCGGCACGAGGCCATGCACGATCTGACCCCGTCAGACCGGGAGCGCGTGGCACGACTTGCCGCGATCCTGAGGCTGGCCGACGGGCTGGACCGCTCGCGTGGGCAGCGGGTGCGCTCGCTACACATCGAGATGGAGGGCCCCCGGCTGACGCTCCGCCTCGAGGGTGAAGGATCTCTGGAGGTCGAAGTTCATGGCGCCGGACGCAAGACCGACCTGTTCGAGGCGGTCTTCGGTGTGAGGGTCCTCGTGTGCGAGGCAGCGGGACGCGACGATAGCAGTGTTCCGCTCGCCGTGCGATGGCAGATGGACGAGGACGACCCTGAGTTCCTCACAAGCGAGCGGAAGGACTGAATCCGATGGAACCGGGAGAGGTGCGGGAGATGCAGAATGGCGCCACCGACAGCGACCGGCCCGTTCCGATCGACCTGGATGACCACTCGCTCTATCTGAACCGCGAGCTAGAGCTGCTGAAGTTCCAGGAACGGGTATTGGAGGAGGCCTCCGATCCCGCTAACCCGCTGCTGGAGCGGGCGAAGTTCCTCGCGATCGTCGGGTCGAACATGGCCGAGTTCTATATGGTCCGGGTCGCCGGCCTCAAGCAGATGGTCGAGGCGCACGTGACCGACATCTCGCCGGATGGCCGCACCGCCCAGGAGCAGCTCGACGAGGTCCGGGTCATCGCGCCGCAGCTGCTGCGCGACAGCCGTGTCGCGTATCTGGATGTCGCCACCGAGCTTGAGGCGGAAGGAATCCACCTGCTCCAGTACCAGGATCTCGATGCGCCTCAGCGCATCGTCGCAGATGACTACTTCGAGCACTCGGCGTTCCCGGTCCTGACCCCGCTGGCGTTCGACCCGGGCCGGCCCTTCCCTCACATCTCCAACCTGAGCCTCAACCTGGCGATACTGCTCCGGAATCCGGAGGGCGAGGAGCACTTCGCCCGCATCAAGATGCCCAAGGTGCTCCCCAGGTTGATCGAGGTCGGGCCGCCCGGAGGCGGCAGAGGGGAGCTCGGTCTGCGGTCGTCCCGCAAGGAGCGGTACTTTGTCTGGCTCGAGCAGATCGTGAAAGCCAACTTGAGCGCGCTCTTCCCCGGCATGGAGGTGCTCGAGGCCCACCCGTTCAGGGTGACCCGTGACGCCGAGGTCGAGATCCAGGAACTCGAGGCCGACGATCTCCTGCTCACTATCGAGCAGGGGGTGCGAAGGCGCCGGTTCGGGGACGTCGTGCGCGTCACCCTCACACCCGAGACCTCCGAGCGCATCAGGTCCATCCTGCTCAAGAACCTCGATGTGGATCCGGATGACCTCGTCGTGCTTTCGCCACCCCTCGGCGGGAGCGACCTGATGATGCTCGCCGACATCATCGACCGGCCCGACCTGAGGTACCCGCCGTTCGTCCCGGTCACGCCCGAGCGGCTGCAGGACGGGGGCGGGGACGACAACGACCTCTTCACAGCGATCAGGGAGCGGGACATCCTGCTGCACCGGCCGTTCGAGTCGTTCGATCCGGTGGTCCGGCTCGTCCAGTGTGCCGCCTACGATCCGAAGGTGCTGGCGATCAAGATGACGCTGTATCGGGTGGGCCGGAACTCGGCGATCGTCGAGGCGCTGCTCGAGGCGGCGAGGGAGGGCAAGGAGGTCACGGTACTTGTCGAACTGAAGGCCCGTTTCGACGAGGAGAGCAACATCGACTGGGCACGCGCGCTCGAGCAGGAAGGCGTGCACGTCGTCTACGGCCTCGTCGGCCTCAAGACGCACTCGAAAGTCGCGCTCGTCGTCAGACGCGAGGGGCGTGACATCCGCCGGTACGTCCACATCGGTACCGGCAACTACAACACCTCGACCGCGACCCAGTACACCGACTTGGATCTGCTCACCGTGAACGAAGAGATCGCCGAGGACGCGTCCCAGCTGTTCAACTTTCTGACCGGCTATGCCGCAGGGAGCGAGTATCAGCAGTTCCTCGTCTCTCCGCGCGGCGCGCGAGACGGGATCGAGCAGCTCATCCGTCGCGAGATGGACCACGCCGCTGCCGGGCGGCCGGCGCGCATGACGCTCAAGACCAACTCGCTTACCGACCGCCGGACCATCAGGCTGCTCTACGAGGCGTCCCGGGCGGGTGTGCGGATCGATTTGATCGTCAGGGGGGTGTGCTGCCTTCGGCCCGGGGTTGCCGAAGTCAGCGAGACCATCACCGTCCGCAGTATCGTGGGGCGCTTCCTGGAGCACACGCGCATCTACTATTTCGAGAACGCCGGCGAGCCCGAGTGCCTGATCGGCAGTGCTGATCTTATGACCCGCAACCTCGATCGGCGTGTGGAGGTGCTCGTTCCGGTCCTCGACCCCGAGATAGTGCACAGGCTGCGCACCGAGGTGCTCGACACCTATCTCGCCGACAACGTGAAGACCCGCGAGATGCAGCCCGACGGCAGCTACCAGCGAGTGACCCAGGGCCCCGGGGATGAGCCGATCAACGCGCAGGAGTTGCTGATACGGCGCGCAGGAGGCAAGAGCTAGAGCAGCTTCGGCGGGAGGAGCCAGCGGAGCGCTGCCGTCTCCCCGGCACCCGGCGCGCCGACGTCGACGCGCGCGAGCCCGGCCTTCTTGAGCACGATATCGCCGCCGCCGATCAGCTCGGAGATGACCGCCGTCATCGAGGGCTCGTGTCCGATGAGGACCAACCCCGCCGCGTCCGGGTGCTCTGCGAGCATTGTGTGGAGAGCGGAGCGGGTGAAACGGGCCGGCTCGAGCCGGGGCTCTGGCGCGAGCAACCCCGTGGAGCCGAGGACCTCGTCGAGAATCTGCGCCGTCTGAAGCGCGCGCGCATAGGGGCTGGTGAGGATCGCGTCGATCGGCAGGTCCATCTCGGCCAGCCGATTGGAAACGTGTCGCGCGAGTGCCGAGCCATGGGCGGTCAGCGGCCGCTGGTCGTCCGTGGCGTTCCACTCGGCTCGTGACATCGCCGGACCGTGCCTGAAGAAGTAGAGCCTCACGCCGTCGCATCCCCCTTGTTCGCGCACCGACTACCGTGCCGTCGGGCTTCCTGAATGGTCACCGCTTCTTGAAGCTGCCGCACGCCTTGTCGTCCGGGGAGCGCTTCTTGTCCTTGTGCATGCACCGTCCCGAACCCTTTGCCCCTGGCTTGAAGTTCTTGCATCCGCCGCAGGTAAGGGTCCCCTTGGACTTCTTGCCGTCCTCCGTGCGCTTGCTCCCCATGGTGGACCCAGCCCTTCCTCGGAGCGACGGTCTTCAGCGAGATTGTACCCGGCGCGCCGGCGCACCCTGCACCGGCTGTGACACGGTCTACGCATCGTCACACGCCCGCGGGCACCGGCTCCGCCTCCTCGGCGAATGTGGGTGCCGGCTCGTGCTCCAGCCCCCGGAAGATGTGCCGGAACCAGAAGACCGCCGCCACCCCGCTTGCCGCGTTCGCGGTGAACGCCGCCCACCACACGCCGGTCAGGCCGAGAAGCGAGGATCCGAGGAACGCCAACGGCACGTAGAGCACGAACATGCGCAGGATCGAAAGCGTCATCGACTTCAGCGGCTCGTGCAGCGCGTTCAGCGAGTTGGCGACCGTCGTGAGTACACCGAGGAACATGAGACTCGGGAAGACGATGGTCATGTATCCGGTGACGGTTTCGATGACGGCGGGGTTGTCGTTGAAGACCGCGGCCACCGGCCCGCCCACTACGAGCGAGAGCACCCAGACAAACGCCCCCCAGCCTGACGCGAGCATGAGGGCTGCCTTGACCGCGCGCCCGACGCGGGCCTTATTGCCCGCACCCCAGTTCTGCCCGATGAAGGGAACGAGCGCGCTGCCCATCGCCATGATGACCATCAGCGCGAACATCTCGAGCCTGGTCGCGACGCCGAACCCCGCAACAGCCGCGATGCCGTACGTTGCTACGATGCCGGTGATGACACCGGTGGAGATCGGCGCGATGAGCTGCGTGATCGCGGCGGGCACACCGATGGTGAGGATGCGCTTCCACGACGCGGTCAGGCCGCTCCACGACTGGCGTTCGAAGATGATCAAGCCGCGCTTGCGGAGCACTCTGAACGAGATGGTAAGCGCGACGGCCTGCGAGATCACGGTCGCCACCGCGGCACCCTGCAGGCCGAGACCCGGAACCGGCCCCAGACCGAAGATGAAGATCGGGTCCAGTATGGCGTTGGCGGTCAGCGCGGAGATCATGATCTTGGCAGGCGTCTTCGTGTCACCGGTCGCGCGGATGCTGCTGTTGCCGACCTGCGGCACGATGATGAGCGGAAGTCCCAGGTACCACACGATCATGTAAGCGTGGATATGCTCCAGCACCACGCCTCCGGCACCCATCAGCCCGAAGATGGCATCCACCGTGAGCAGCCCGGTGAGGGAGATGGTCGTGGCCACGAGCACGCCGAGCAGAATCGCGTTCATGGCGAGGCGCTGCATGCCCCGGGAATCGCCCTGGCCGATGACCTTGGAGATCACCGCGGTCGTTCCCATGCCCAGGCCCATGCTCACCGAGTTGACTGCCATGACCACGGCAAGCGTGAAGCCCATCGCGGCGAGCTCCTCGGTTCCCAGTCGGCCCACGTAGAAGGTGTCGACGATGTTGAAGCCGACCATGGCGAACATCGCCATGAGCATCGGTAGGGTCAGGCGCACGAGCGTGCGCACGACGGGACCCTCTAAGAGTGCGGCGTTGCGCTGCATAGGGCGGTCAGGCACCTTCTTCGGGTGAGCGAACGATGCTGCCACCGAGGCGCCCGACGGCGAACGCCACCACGCTCACCAGGTAGATCTGGCCGATCGTCGCCTCTGCGACCGAGAGGGCACGGACCACGTAGGATGCAGGCGACACGTCGCCGTATCCGAGCGTGGCAAGCGTCAGCGCCAACCAGAGCACGATGCCGATCGACGTGCGATCGCCGCCGCCGGTGAGAGTCGAGGCCAGCACGAGCAGGAACGCGATGCCGTACGCGTCCCTGACCCGGTGCTGCTCGCGCGCATCGGCGCTCGACTGAGCGGGTAGAGGCATCCGTGCTACCCGATCTCGTCGAGCTCGCGCGCCTGCGACTTCTTGAAGAGCCACCACGAGATCCCGATGGCGAGCAGCAGCGCGGCGAGTGCGAGTGCGGTCTGCAGGTAGTCTTCCTTCGGCTCGAAGACGACGAACTTCCGCGCGACCGCCACGAGGGCGGCCTCGAACACAGTGGGGATCACGTTGCTGTGCTTCATGTACGCGAGCGCGATCCGGAAGAGCTCGATGACGATGAAGACCTCGAGGGCCGTCGAGATGATGCGCGTGAACTCGGACCGGTCCATCGTTAAGCCGCCGGTCACGATACCGGTGAGCTCGACCGCCAGCGTGACGACGAGCAGCGCGGCGATGACGACGAGCGCCGCGGAGACAGCGATCTCCAGCCCGAGCACGAACTTGTTGAGTGCCTTCTCGATGCCGGTCACGGTGACCCCCTCTATCTGCGAACCGGGTTCCATCCCAATGGTTGCCCAACTCGGGCGGGATGTCCACGCACGGGCGCACAACGCGTGCTCCCACGTGGCTGAGAACGCGTACACTGTCGCCAGGGCATCATGATCGTCTGGGGGACGCATCACGATGGAGGGGCAATCCGGATTCTGCCGGGCGCGGCGCGCCCGGACTTCGATAGCGCTCGCCTGCGTGCTGCTGGCGTTCGCGGTGCTGGCCGCGTGCTCGGCCGAGGAGCCCTCGATGGGCTATTCGCCGGGACAGGGCCGGGCGGCTCCGTCTGACGGCCGGGGAGCCGGGCTGGCGGCATCGCCTTCCACGACTCCGGCCGAGGTCCGCATGCCCGAAGGCGCGTCGACGACCGTCCGTACCCTGTTCGCCGTGCCCGTGAAGGGGGAGAGCGTCGTCCTCTCGGGTCGCGTCATCGAGATGCTCGCCCACAACGACTTCGTGCTCGATGACGGTACCGGCGCGATCCACGTGGCGGGCGACGAAACGTGCACGGGCTTCGGGGTCGGCGACGTGGTACTGGTCGACGGCGTGGTGCACGTCGGGGACTCACCGTTTCGCGTAGAAGTGGAAGCCGTCGAGGTCGACATCAGGTAGCAGCAGGACCGGACGCTCCGGGAACCTCTGCGATCCCCAGCCCCGAATCGGGAGCACTTCACGCCTGGAGACTCGCGGCTCTCTCGGTTAGACTCAAGCATCGAAGCAGAATGCGGTTGGTTCTGCGCGGGCAGCGAGCATTGAGGGAGGGATGGCCTCGGCATCGATGTGGAGCCGCTGGTTCGGCTCCGGTGCGCGTCCGACAACAGAAGTGGGGAGTCTGACTATGAAACGTGTACTGATCGTAGTGTGTATCCTTGCCGTGGCCTCGATGATGCTGCCCGGTTGTGGCGGTTCCGACAATGGAGCCGAGGCGCCTGAGGGTGGCGAGCCGATCATCATCGGCGCAGCACTCTGCCAGACCGGTATCCAGGCACCCCTCGACGAGCCCGCACTTCGCGGTGCGCAGCTCGCCGTCGATGAACTGAATGCCAACGGCGGCATCCTCGGCCGGCAGGTCAAGCTCGTCGCGATGGACGGCAAGAGCGACCCGGTGACGGTGGGCAACGTCGCCAAGCAGATGATCGATCAGGGCGCCGTCGCAATCATCGCCCCGAGCGACTTCGACTTCGGTGGTCCGGCCTCCCGCGAAGCGCAGAACGCCGGGCTTGTGGGCATCTCGCCATGCGCCTCTTCGCCGCTTTACGGCTCTGCTGCACTGGGCGACAAGCAGTTCACGATGTCGATGTGGAATACCACCATGGGTGCCGTGGCCGCTGAGTACGCCTACAACGAGATGGGCTACCGCACGGTCTACGTCATCACCGATGACTTCATCGACTATACGAAGAGCCTGTCGCGCTACTTCATCGTTCACTTCGAGTCTCTCGGTGGAGAGGTCTTCTTCGAGGACACCTACACTCAGGGCCAGGCAGACGTCTCCGCGCAGCTTGCCCGCATCAAGGCACTTCCCGAGCAGCCCGACTTCGTCTACATCTCGTCGTACATGCCTGATCTCGCGCTGATGATCCGCACCCTTCGCGAGTCCGGCGTCAACCAGCCCATCGTCGGGGGAGACGCCTACGACGACCCGGGTCTGTTCGAGGCACTTGGCACCCAGTACGGCAGCGAGATCTACTTCGACACGCACGGCTTCCTCTCGGACGAGGCGAACGCCAACTACTCTTCGTTTGCCGCGGCATACGAGGAGAAGTTCGGTGCGGAGCCTGACGCCGTGTGGATCCTCCCGGGTTACGACGTCGTCATGTTGCTCGCCGAGGCGATGGAGCTTGCCGGAAGCACCGACGGTGCCGAGATGGCGAAGGCTATGGAGGAGAACACCTTCGAGCTCATGACCGGTACGCTTGAGTGGTCTGACGCCGCGTCGGGTCACGAGCCGAACAAGGCTGCCGCGATGGTCGAACTCGTCGAGGGCGAACCGCAGTTCCTCGGCTGGGTGATCCCGGACAGCATCCCGGCTCCGTAGTCGTTCGTTGGTACAACGCGTACGGTGAATCAGCGGGGAGGGCCGAATGAGGGCTCTCCCCGCTCTCACCGGGCGCCGATGCGTCCACTCATCCGCGGGAGAGGTGCATGGAATCGCACGACCCTGAGAAGGCCAGCATGCTGGAGATCCGGCACCTGGCTAAGTCCTTTGCCGGCCTGAAGGCCGTCGATGACGTCAGCTTCAGTCTCGAGACCGGGGAGATACTGGGGCTGATCGGCCCCAACGGCTCCGGCAAGACCACGCTCATCAACGTCGTCACCGGACTGCTGCACGCCGACAGTGGCTCGGTGCTCGTGGACGGCACAGAACTGGCGCGCAAGCGGCCTCACGTAGTCGCGCGCGCCGGCATCGCGCGCACATTCCAGACGATCCGGCTGTTCGGCGAGCTCACCGTGCTCGAGAACGTCGAGGTGGGCGCGGTGAGCCAGGGCATGTCTCGCTCACGGGCCGTCACGATCGCGCGTGACCTGCTCGAGGAGATGGGAATCGCCGAGTGGGGCTCCTACCTCGCGCGGGAGCTGCCCTTCGGACATCAGCGGAAGCTGGAGATCGCGCGCGCGCTCGCGATGAACCCGAAGTTCCTGCTACTCGACGAGCCGGCCGCCGGTCTGAACGAGGACGAGAGTGACCTGCTCCTCGAGCTTCTCCGCGACATCCCGAGCCGCAAGCGAGTCGGCCTGCTCGTGGTCGAGCACGACATGCGGCTGATGATGAGCCTCTGTGCGCGGCTGCACGTGCTCAACTACGGGAAGACGATCGCGGAGGGAACGCCCGCGGAAGTACGGGCGAACCGCGACGTGGTCACTGCATACCTCGGCAGCACGGCGTAGAGGAGGCCTGGATGCTCACGATAGAGAACCTGACTGCCTCCTACGGGGCCATCACAGCACTGCACGGCATCTCGCTTGAGGTCGGCGAGGGTGAACTCGTTGCCCTGCTGGGATCGAACGGCGCGGGCAAGTCCACCACACTCAAGTCGATCTGCGGTCTCCTGCGTCCCGGACAGGGTGCCATCCGGTTCCTTGGCGAAGACATCACCGGTAAGGCACCGGAGGTCATCCTGAAGAAGGGCATCTCCATGGTGCCGGAGGGGCGCGAGATCTTCGGCGGGCTGACGGTCGAGGAGAACCTCCGGCTGGGGGCGTTCACCTCGTACCAGCGCGACCGCTACAGGGCCGATCTCGATGAGATGTTCGCGCTCTTCCCGATTCTGAAGGAGCGCTTCACCCAGGCCGGTGGGTTGCTCTCCGGGGGCGAGCAGCAGATGCTCGCCATCGCGCGCGCGCTCATGAGCCATCCGAAGCTACTCATGCTCGACGAGCCGTCGCTCGGCCTCTCGCCGACGATGACGGACAGCATCTTCGAGCTCATCAGTGCCCTGCGCGACCGCGGGACGACGATCCTGCTCGTGGAGCAGAATGCCGAGCGGGCGCTGGAGATCGTCGACCGCGCATATCTGCTGGACACAGGCTCGATCGAGTTCTCCGGCACGCCGGACGAGCTCAAGCGGCGCGTCGACATCGCGTCGGTCTACTTCGGTGGGGAAGACGACGGCACTTGTGAGGTGCGCCTGTGATCGATCTCGAATTCATGATCAACACCGTGAGCTTGGGGAGCCTGTATGCGCTGCTCTCGCTGGGTCTTGTGTTCGTCTACGGCATCCTGAAGCTTGTGAACTTCGCGTACGGCGAGTACCTGATGGTCGCGGGGTATGCGATGTACGTGCTGGGCACCTTCACCGGTGTGCCGTGGTATGCGACGTTGGTGCTCGCGGTACTGACCGCAGCCCTCGTAAGCTATCTGACCGAACTGGTCGCTTTCCGCCCGGTGCGCACCAAGTCGCTCACGGCGATGCTGGTCACCTCGTTCGCGATCAGCGTCTTCCTGCAAAACGTGGTGCTCATCACCATCTCTTCGCGCGCCCGGGCAGTGAGGTTCCCGAGCTTCTTCTCGCAGACGATCACACTCGGTGATGCGACCGTCCCGGTGCGAAACCTCATGATCATCGCGATCACGATCCTCTTGCTTACGGTCCTGACCCTCGTGATGAAGAAGACGGTCCTCGGCATGGCGATGAGGGCGGCGGCCGACCGGTTCTCCACGACCCGGTTGATGGGCGTGCCCGCGAACCTGGTCATCTCGGCAGCGTTCCTCATAAGCGGCACGCTGGCCGGCGTCGTGTCCATCTTCTGGGTGAGCCGCTCTGCCTCAGTCGACCCGCTCATCGGGATGGCGCCGCTGCTCATCGCATTCATCGCGACCGTCATGGGCGGCATGCACAGCCTGGTCGGTGCGGTCATAGGGGGCTTCGTGTACGGTCTGCTCTTCAACGTGCTGAGCATCACGCTTCCGGCGTCGCTCATCAGCTACCGCGATGCGTTCATGTTCGTCATCGTCATCCTCTTCCTGCTCTTCAGGCCCGAAGGCATATGGAAGGGCGGCTATACCGAGGAGCGTGTCGGATGACGCGGGGAATCCAGGCACCCGGATGGCTCGCCAAGCGGTCCACCGTGTGGATACTGCTCGTCCCGATGGTCGCGGTTGCGGGGCTACTCCAACTGTTCGCCTCGTCGCTCGTCGTGGACATCTACACCCAGTTCTGCGTGAACCTCATGATCGTGCTCGCACTGCAGGCGTTCATGGGCAACTCGGGGATCCTCGCATGGACGCACGTGGGATGGATGGGGATCGGCGCCTACGCATCGGGCATCCTGTCGATGGCGCCGATGGTGAAGAGCCTCGGAGTGCCGAACATGTACCCGGCGCTTGTGGAGATCCAGGTTCCGATATTGCTCGCCATCGTGCTCGGTGGAGTCGTCGCAGCGCTCGTGGCCGCACTGATCGGTTGGCCGTTGATGCGTCTGTCCGATGCGGTGGGTGTCATCACGCTCTTCGCTACGCTGATCGTGATGCACGTGGTGATGACCCAGTGGGACAACGTGACCAACGGTCCGCGAACATTCTTCGGGCTGCAGAAGTTCACGACGCTGTGGATCGCGGTGATCGGCGCGGCGATCGTGCTCTACGTCGTGCACTGGTACCGGGAGTCCTCCCCGGGCCTGCGCCTCCGCGCCTCGCGCGATGACCGCTACGCCGCGATGGCAGTCGGCATCAACGTGGTCCAGGTGCGCTACATCGGGTTCGTCTTCTCGGCGCTGCTGGCAGGCATGGCGGGTGGGCTGTGGGCGCACCTGATCACGTCGTTCTCGCCGAAGGCCTTCTACATCCTCGAGATGTTCGTGCTGCTCGCCATGTTGGTGATCGGTGGGCAAGGGTCGGTATCCGGGGCGTTCCTCGGCACCGCGATCGTGACAGCGGCGCGCCAGTTCCTGCTCCAGGTAGAGGCGGGTATCAACAACTCAGGCGCACTGACGCTCGAAGTCTTCGGGCTCACCGACATCGTGATGGCCATCTTCATGGTGGTGGTGCTCATCTGGAGACCGAACGGCATCGTAGGTGGCCGGGAGTTCACCTGGCCTCTCTTCCGCCGGCGGATGAAGCCGGCTGCCGATGGGGCGACGGGCTCGCAGCAGACCTGAGGAGAAGCACGTCCGAACAAGGAGGTACGACCATGGCGTCCGAACTGACCCGTGACAAGGCATTCTTCGGGTTCTCCCCCGACCTGACCCCGCTCGCCCGCGTCAAACAGGGCGAGGAGCTGCTCATCGAGACGCACGACTGCTTCAGCGGACAGCTGAAGACGCCCGCAGACACGCTCGAGACACTCGACTGGAGCATCACCAACCCGGCGACCGGTCCCCTCTACGTCGAGGGCACGAAGCCCGGCGATATCCTCCGCGTCGACCTGCACGAGGTCAAGGCCGTCGGGCAGTCCGTCATGGTCGCGGTTCCGGACGTCGGCGTGCTGGGCGATGTCATCACCGAGATGGAGACGACGATCCTGGAGAACGCCGGCGACGAGGTCGTCTACAAGGGCAAGGTCCGCCTCAAGCAGAAGCCGATGCTGGGGGTCATCGGTGTGGCGCCTGCCGATGGGACGATCCCCAACAGCACTCCGGGCGAGCACGGCGGCAACATGGACTGCACGCTTGTGACCTCGGGTGCGAGTCTCTACTTCACCGTCGGCGTCGAGGGCGCGCTGTTCGGGTGCGGCGACATGCATGCGGTGATGGGTGACGGGGAGATCGTCATCTGCGGTGCGGAGACTCCCGGTGAGGTGCGCCTCACGATGCAGGTGGTCGACATTCCCGGTTTGCCCACACCCTTCATCGAGAACGACGAGCTCGTCTCGGTGATCTGCTCGGCGGGGACCACCGATGAGGCGTACAAGATGGCGGTGCACCGCATGCACGACTTCCTTACCAAGGTCGCGGGGTTGAGCGTCAACGATGCCGCGCTGCTCATGAGCCTGGCGGGCGACCTGAAGTTCTGCCAGGTCGTCGACCCGCTGCTGACCGTGCGCTTCGAGTTCCCGAAGGCCGTACTTGCGGAGTATGGCTTCGAGATGGCTCGCTGAGAGCGGCCCATCGCGTCAGCTCACCCGACGAATCGCACCCGGCACGATCGGGTCGCGGCCTGACGGCGGTCCGCGGTCACGAGTTCGGCATCGAGACGTGCCGCCAGAGCGATGAAGGTGGCATTGGAGAGGGCGATGCGCTCGGAGTGAGCGATGCGGGCCGCGTCGACGAGCAGGCCGTCGTCGGCTGGTGCGATGAGCAG
>JAHYJI010000054.1 GCA_019429145.1 Coriobacteriia bacterium
GGGCGGCGTGAAACCGGGACCCTTGCCAGCGGGCGGGCCGCCCTTGGCGAGCGCGGCGACCGGCACCAGCAGTGTTGCCGCCAGGGCGATGAGCGTTGCAAGTGCGACGATCCTCCGCATGATCCCGTCCTTTCACCGGCGCAAGTGCGCGCCAACAGACCTTCCGTCCCATCCTACACCCGTGTTATCGACGCTCCGGGCGAGCGGATTAGTGTCCGCTGTCACATCCCCCGGGGTTTCTTGCAGAACTCGGGACCCGCGGCAGGGTTACAGCGCGCGGGACGCCAGGCGCATGACCGAGTTACGGAAACGCACGAGGCGGCCGTCGCGCTCGAGCTCCTCGGCGGTGACCTCCCGGCAGTACGCAAGGTCGGTCTCGAAATGCAACTCGACCTGGCGGGTGATCTCCTCGTCGTAGATGAAGACCATGAGCTCGTCGTGCAGGCTGAAGGAGCGCACGTCGATGTTGGCGGTGCCGAGCGCGCAAAACGTCGAGTCCACGGCGAGCGACTTGGCGTGGAAGAACCCGGCGGTGTACTGGTAGACGCGCACGCCGGCGGCGAGGACCTTGGGGAAGTACGTGCGCGCGGCCCAGAACGGGATCTTCTTGTCCGGCACGCCGGTCATCATGAAACGCACGTCGACCCCGCCGAGCCCGGCGGTGAGCAGGGCGTCGTAGAAGGACTGGTCCGGCACGAAGTACGGTGACTGGATGCGGACGCAGCGATCAGCGCTCGCCACCGCGTGCAGGAAGGTCTGCTTGACCGCCTCCCACTGGTCTCCGACGCTGGAGTGGACGAGCTGGAGCATGATGGCCGAGGAGGGGTCGGCCGACGCGAGCACGGGGAAGTAGCGCTCGACCCACAGGTTCTCGTTGCGGTTGGCGAACCACCGCTCCACGAAGAGACGCTGCAACTCGGCGACGAAGGGTCCGCTGACGCGCAGGTGCGTGTCACGCCAGAGGTCGAAGCGGGAGCCGCCGTCGATGTACTCCTGCCCCATGTTCATGCCGCCGGTGTAACCGACCCGGGCGTCGATGACCGCGATCTTGAGGTGGTTGCGGTAGTTGAGCTCGTTGAACTTGGTGAGATCGGCCTCGACCTGGGCACCGGCCCGCTCGAGGGATTTCAGCTCGTCTTTGCGGTGATTGAACGATCCGGCGAAGTCGTACATGATCCGCACGCTCACGCCCTCGGCCACCTTGCGGCGCAGCACCTCGGTCACCCGCGCGGTGAGCTCGTCGCGCTCCCAGATGAAGTACTGCAGGTGGATGTGGTCGGTCGCCGCCTCGATGTCGGCGATGAGGCGGTCGAACTTCTCCGCGCCGGAGGTGAAGATCTCCACGGTGTCGGCGGGCAGCGGATGTCCGTCGCTCTGGCGCTCGATCATGTTGATGATCTTGGCGACGTCGGTCCCGTCGTAGCGGGCGCGGCGCTCGTTGGCCCAGAGCTGGTGCTCGGCGTAGACCGACGGCAGCACGCGGTGGGCTTCGATGGCGTTCAGCGCATCGATGCGCTTGCGGTGGCGCTGCCACGGCCACATGCGACCCGTGAAGAAGTAGAGCGGGATGCCCACGACCGGCAGGAAGAGCAGGATGAGGAGCCAGGCGAGCGTCGTCGAAGGGTCACGGTCCTCGTAGATGAGGATGATGACGACGACGATGACGTAGACCGCGATGACCGCGGTGATGACCTCTGTGAGCATGTCAGGAGTGTACCCGAGGAGCCGACACCGCGGCGGGACTCTGACGTGCGCTATCCTGGCTGCGCCCATCGCTCGCTGCCGAGGAGGACCTCACGTGACCGGAGACCCGCATCAGCCGCCCCGCCTCCACGCCGAGGGCATCTCGTCGAACCGGGACCTCTGGGACGCCTGGACCACCGCACACGTGGGCTCGGACTTCTACGACGTCGACGGCTTCGTGGCAGACCCCGCCGCCCGGCCGTTCGACTCGATAGTACGCAACGTGATCGGAGACGTCGCCGGTAAGCGGGTCCTTCACCTGCAGTGCCACTTCGGACTGGACACGATCCGGCTTGCGCTCGCGGGTGCGCAGGTGACCGGCGTGGACTTCTCCGCCGAGGGTATCGACGCCGCGCGGGCGCTCGCCGGGCGCATGGGCGTCGCTGCCCGCTTCGTGCACGGCGACGTCCTCGCGCTCCCGGAGGAGATCGAGCGGAACTCCTTCGACCTGGTCTTCACCTCCTACGGGGTGCTCGGATGGCTTCCCGACCTGCGCCCCTGGGCGGAGTCGGTCGCCACGCGGCTCGCTCCGGGAGGCCGATTCGCGATCGTCGAACTGCACCCGTTTGCCTGGGTCTTCGACGAGGTGAGCGAGGAGCCACCGCTCGCGCTGCGCTACCCGTACTTCACCCGCGAGCCGTTCGTCGCCACCCAGCAGGGCACGTACGCCGCGCCCGACTCCGACGTGACCGGCACCGCGTACGAGTGGATGCACACGTTCGAGGAGATCCTCGGCGTGCTGCTCGAGCGCGGGCTTGCGATCGAGTCCCTGCGCGAGTACCCGCTGCTCGCCTGGCAGGGATTCCCCTTTATGGTGCCTGCCGACGCGCCCGGGATGTGGCGGCTGCCCGAGGGCGCGGGCGACGTCCCGCTCCTGTTCTCGCTCACGGCCCGCATGCCGGGCTGAGCGCGGCCAGAGAGACTCGCCCGCGACACGCTACCGCATCTGCTCGCGCTCCTCGAGGAAGCCCGCGAACACGGTGAGCCACTTCGCGAAGCCGAGCGGGGCACGGGAGAGCACCGGCCCGACCGAGCGTAGCGCGGCGGCGGCCGGATCGGCGTAGCGCGCGTCCCGCGTGCGCACGGCCAGGCGCAACAGCACCCCGGTAGCCATCGCTCCGCCGGAAGGCACCGCGCCGTCCTGGACCACCTTCGGGCGGACGATGAGCTGCTCGTGGTCGTCGCTCGTGTCGAAGAAGCCGCCCGCCGGGTCGGAGAAGTGCTCGACGATCGATCCGGCAAGCTCGGTCGCGCCTGTAAGCCAGCGCTCGTCACCTGTGGTCTCGAAGAGCTCGAGCAGGCCCTCGGCCACGTTGGCGTAGTCCTCCAGGTAGCCGTTGAGAGCGGCGCGCCCCTCCTTCCAGCTGCGGTAGACCCGTCCGTCGGCGCTCATCATCTCGCCGAGGAGGAAGTGTGCGGTGCGCTCCGCGGCTTCGCGGTAGTCGGAACGGTCGAGCACGCGGGCCGCGGTGGCAAACGCCCCGAGCGCGAGTCCGTTCCACCCCGCGAGCACCTTCTCGTCGCGTGCCGGGCGCACCCGCGACTCGCGTGCCTCGAAGAGCGTGCGGCGCATCGCGGCGAGCCGGATCTCGAGGTCATCGACGGGGATGCCGGTCTCGGAAGCCAGCTCGGAGAGGGGCCGTGGGAGGTGCAGCACGGTACTGCCCTCGAAGTTGCCCTCGCGAGTCACGCCGTACGCGGAGCAGAAGAGCTCCGCGCCGCCGTCGGCGGCCTCCGGCGTGCCCTCGAGCGCGGCGGTCACCTGCTGCGGGGTCCAGACGAAGAACCGGCCCTCCTCGCCCTCGGTATCGGCGTCCTGGGCGGAGTAGAAGCCGCCGGCCGGGTCGGCCATCTCGCGCAGCAGGTAGTCGAGCGTGTCGGTCGCCACGCGCCGGTAGTGCTCGAGCCCGGTGAGCTCCCAGCCCGCGAGGTAGACCCGGGCCAGCTGAGCGTTGTCGGTGAGCATCTTCTCGAAGTGCGGGATGCGCCAGTGCAGGTCGGTGGCGTAGCGGTGAAACCCGCCGCCGAGCTGGTCGTACAGACCACCGGCGGCCATCGCGTCGAGCGTCTCGGAGACCATGCGCATGAGGCGCCCGTCGTCGGTCTGCCGGTAGCGGCGCAGGAGGAACTCGACCACCATCGGCTGGGGGAACTTCGGCGGGCCGCCCCAGCCGCCGTCGTCCTCGTCGAACTCGTAGGCCAGGCGCGTGGCTGCGTCGTGGAGCGTCTCGGCTCCCGGGAGCTCCCCGCCACCGGAAGACGCAAGCGCATCGCGCGCCGAGCGGATGTCGGCCGTCAGGCGAGCGGCTGCAGAGAGCACCTCATCGCGCTGGGTCTCCCACAGCCCGGCGAGCTGGTCGAGCACCTCCCGGAACGACACCATCCCCTGCCGGCCGGTCGCCGGGAAGTACGTGCCGGCGTAGAACGGCTCGCCTGCCGGCGTGAGGAACACGCTCATCGGCCACCCGCCGCGACCGGCGACGGCGTTGACGGCATCCATGTACACCGAGTCGACGTCGGGACGCTCCTCGCGGTCGACCTTCACCGGCACGAAGTTGGTGTTGAGCAGCAGCGCGGTGGCCTCGTCTTCGAAGCTCTCCTGCTCCATGACGTGACACCAGTGGCACGCCGAGTAGCCGACGCTCAGGAACACCGGCTTGTCCTCGGCACGCGCCCGTTCGAACGCCTCGGGTCCCCACGGATACCAGTCGACGGGGTTCTCCGCGTGCTGCAGTAGATACGGGCTGGTCTCGTGTGCAAGGCGGTTTGGCATGAAGGTCTCCTCCGGGGGTCCGTGGGCTTACGGTTCGATGAGGCCGCGCGGGATCGGCAGAGGCCGGATCTCGTCGAACCCGCCGATGACGCGCACCGCATCAGCGGTGCCCTGCGGCGGGTAGGACTCGGCGATCGGTCCGCTGAACCAGGCGTCTACCACATCGCGCACCTTCAGGTCGGCGAAGTCGATGATGGTGCCCCCGCGATCGAACAGCTCGGTCTCCTCGCCAATGGTGGCGGCGATCGAGTCGAGCTCGTAGACCTCGCCGAGCGACTCGTGCCAGACGATGAGCGCCAGCCCGGTCCCATCGGGACCCGGCGTCAGGTCGACGATCACGCCGCGGATGGTGGGCTCGGCATCGGGCGGCCGGGGCGAGGCACATGCAGCGAGCGCAAGCATCGCAAGCAGGATGAGGATGATCGCGACTCGGCGGGCATGCTGCGCCGCCGGGGTGCGAACGGCTGTGAGAACGGACATAGCCGGCTCCTCTACCCTCCCGTTGGGCCGCCCGGCGAGGCGGGCCGCTCATCGAGCACGAGAGCGATGCTGTGCTCGTAACGACCGTCGAGGAAGACGTCGAAGGAGTGGCGACCCTTCATCTTGAAGGGCACGTTGTTCAGGTTGAGCACGAGCTGGGCGGTACCTCCCTCTACCGGATCCATCGCCGCCACGGTCGCATCGCCGTCGAGGGACACGATCTGAGTCCCGTCCGGATCGACAAGACGGATGCCGATCTTGTGACCGCCCTCCTCGCCGGGGTGGAAGTGCACGCGCAGGGCGATGCACATCGTGGGGTGGTGCCACGGCAGTTGCGGGGGCCGCAGGCGGTCGAAGATGCCGGCTGCGATGAGCTTGCCCTCGTTGGTCACGGCCGCATAGTCCGCAAGAAGTGCGAGATCGACATTCACCGCGTGCTCCCCTCAAGGCCGGATCGCCGGCTGCGGCCGGAATCATCCGCCCGCCAGAAAGGGTATACCCTTACGGCAGTGCGAAGGCCCGGGTCACCGCCCGGTACGGAGAGAGGACCGGGATGGGCTGGAAGCGCTTCCTGGAGCTCGCGCGCGAGTTCCTGACCGAGCCCGGTGGGGCCGCGCTGAACCTGAACTCCGTATTCCATCTGCTGCTGGCATTGGCGCTGCTCGTGCTGGCGGCCGACTTCTCGACCGCTATCCTGCGCTCCGGGCGCCTCGAGATGATCCTGCTTCTTGCGATGGGCGGCTTTCTCGCCGTTCTGGCCGGCTTCGGGCTCAGCGAGCTGCTCGGACCGCCCGCGTTGCTGCTCCTGCTGATCGCCTGCACCGGATGGGCGGCGCTGCTGGTGAGGTCCGCTCGCCAGCAGCGCATCGGGATCTCCGCTTGACCTAGGTCATGTACTCCCGGCTGTCCGAAGGGCTACGGTGCGTGTGGCCCATATGCCGCCGGGAGGAGACAGAGTGGATCCCCAGACCGAACACACCGCACCGCGTGTGCTGGACACGTACGGCCTGACCTACGCGTTCACGGCGCTGCTCCTCGTGCCGGCACTCTTCATCATCGACCGCCTGTCCATCGATGCCTTCACCCCCGCCTACCTGGCGCTCACAGCCATCCCGTTCCTGCTCGGGCCCGCGCTCGTCTTTGCCATCGACTCGAGGGACGGAGCGCGGACCGTCGCCATCCGCAGTGCCGTGCTCGCACCGCTCGTAGCGGTCACGGGAGTCGGGATCGTCTTCATCGCCATGATGCTCCTGCTCCCGCCCTTGAGCCTCGTGCTGGCTCCCGAGAACTTCGGGGGGATCAGCGTGCTCTTCGTCGCGCTCCTGGTACTCCTCGCGCTGCCGATGCTGGTCTCGTTCGCGAGCAGGGTCCGCGAGGGCTTCAGTGCCGCCGGCGTCGTGCAGATCGCGGCACTGACCGCCGTGCTCGCGCTGGTGACCTGGGTGGTCGTGATGACGATCGACCCGGGCGATACCCTGGGGACGTTCATGCGGAAGGACACCGTCGAGCACTTCATCGGAGCGTTCACCTGGTACCTGCCCTCGCTCGGCATCGCAGCGGGAGTGTGGCGCGCGACCGGCCTGGTGTAGAGCGGTAGAGCGACGACGCCCGCACCGGGCGGCACGCTGCACCTTCGTGCGCCCCCCTCGAGGCGTATCATCGCTCGTGCCCGTCCCTTTTGTATCCTTGTGGCACACGATCGCCGTTGGGGGGGTACGTCCTAGCCGATGTCGGGACCGGTCGAGAGCATCAACCAAAGACGTCCCATCAAGCTCGGGCTGAACGAGCTCGCGGGCTCGATGGGCGACTTCGGTACGCTGCTGCCGCTTGCCATCGGCTACATCGCGGTGTGCGGACTGGACCCTGCAGGCTTCCTCGTCATGATGGGGCTTGCCAACATCATCGCGGGGCTCGTGTTCCGCCTGCCGATGCCGATCGAGCCGATGAAGGCGCTCGCGGTGGTCGCCATCGCCCAGCAGTGGTCGCCGTCGATGGTGTACGCCTCGGGATTCGGGATGGGTCTCGTGTGGCTGTTGCTGGCCGCGACCGGGCTGATCGGCTGGATCGCACGGATCACACCCCACTCCGTGGTGCGCGGCATCCAGGTCACGCTCGGCATCCTGCTCGCGATCGAGGCTCTGCGCCTCGGCTCCACCTCGTGGGCGTTCGCGATACTCGGCGTAGTCATCGTGCTGACACTCAGGCAGAACCGCTACGCGCCTGCGGCCATCGTGCTCGTGCTCCTCGGCCTGGGGATCATGCTCTTCAAGGGAGACTTCACCGGAATCGCATCCCCCGGGCTGCGCCTGCCGCACTTCACCACCTTCAGCGCCGGGCAGGTGTGGCAGACGCTGCTGCTGGCCGGCTTCGCCCAGGTCCCGCTCACCGCCACCAATGCGGTGATCTCGACGTCCTCGCTCATCAAGCGGTACTGGACCGACGAGAACGTGAGCGTGCGCACTCTGTCGTGGAGTCACGGCATCATGAACAGCACGGCGCCCTTTCTCGGCGGCATGCCGATGTGCCACGGTGCCGGCGGACTGGCCGGGCAGTACTACTACGGCGCGCGGACGGCCGGCGCCAACCTCATCGAGGGCACGCTCGAGATCGCGATGGGACTGTTCCTGGCCGCGTCGATCGCAGGGGTGTTCGTGGCGTTCCCGCAGGCCATCATCGGCGCGATGATGTTCATGGTGGGCATCGAGCTGATCAAGTTCGCCAAGGACGTGGAGATCGGCGTCGAGATGTTGGCGCTGGCGGCGACGGTGGCCGTCTCGCTACTCACGAACATGGCGATCGGGTATGTCAGCGGTCTGGCTGTGTACTGGCTGATCACGTGGGCGGGACGCAGAAGAGCGGGCCTGGTGTAGCGGCGGCGTGCTTTCGGGTCTTCTCAGCGCGTGCGGTACACGTCGGCGCGGTGATCGACCCGGACGACGCGGACGGAGCGCTCGGCCTCATCGAACCTGTAGATGACACGGTAGGGTCCGCGCCGGGCACACAGATAGCCTTCGAGATCGAACATCAGTGGCTTGCCCACCCTCGCCGGGTTCTCCACGAGCGGCCCGGTCATGAACTCGACCATCGCCGAGGCGGCGGTCTCGGGAAGCCGGCGAAGCATGCGCTCGGCTGACGCGGCGACAAGCAGCCTGTACGGCGCCATCAGCTACTCCGAATCGAGATACTTCGCCCGCAGTTCGGCGGCGCTCAGGTACTGATCGCGGTCGATCTCGCGCTCGGCGGAACGGATCTCCTCGACAGCACCGGGCGCCGAGAGGATCGCGAGCGTCTCTTCGAGGCTCTCGAGGTCCTGCACGCTCATGATGACGGCGGCGGGACGCCCGTGCCGGGTGACGACAACGCGCTCGTGCTGGCCCTCGACGAGATCGACGATCTCCGAGAGGTGAGCTTTGACGTCGGCAAGTGAACGTGTCTCTGACATGACCAGAATTGTAGTCATATTTCTCGCTCTGGGTCAAGCGGTGATCAGGCGAACACCCGGGTGAGCTCCGTGCGCTCGCACATCTGCCGAGTAGAGCGGGGCCTCGAGCAGAGTCGCCAGTCCTGCCGAGAACGCGTCGTAGAGCGTACAGCTGAGGTCCGCGCGCGCATCCGCAGCCGCTGACACGAGTTCCTCGCCGAGCGGCACGGTGATCAACTCGAGCCGGGCGATGTCGCTCCAGACGCGAATGGCATCGCGCGGCTCGGCGTCGCGGGATGCGGCGCGCAGCACCTCGTAGCCGAAGAGCGTGTCGACGACGATCGTCAGAGTGCCGGCGATGTGCCCCTCGACGAGCGCCCGCGCCGCCTCGGATCCGGGTTCGTCACGGAACCATTTCACGCCGACCGAGGCATCCAGTACGCAGACGGGTGCGCTCACCGATCGAGCCCTCGTCCCTCGGCACGGAGCGCGCGCAGCTTCTCGAGTGAAGACGGCTCTGACCCGGTCAATGGATCGGTGTGATACTCCCGGGCGAAGCTTCTCATGTCCTCAAGTGCGAGCGTGGCCTCGCGCCGGAAGCGCTCGTCGTCTTCACCCGTGCGCCGACGCACCACGTACTCAGCGACCGCCTCCTCCACGAGCGCGCTTCGGCTCGTCCGCGACTGCTCCGCCGCCGTGTCGAGCTCGTCGAGCAGCCACTCCGAGAGCGCGACGGCGACTTTCTTCTTGGGCACGAGTTCCTCCCTGGCGAGACGTTCATACCACTTGTTCATACCGCCGAGAAGGAGCGGAGTCAAGGTGGGGCCCGGGGCAACGGCGGTGCGCGAGATCACTCCAGCGCCTCGAGCCTGCGCTGCAGCTGCTCGCGCGCCTCATGCGTCAGGTACTGGGCGGCCCGCACTTCGCCTGACTCCAGGCCGAGAAGCTCGACCTGCTGGGCGCCCTTGCGCGCACAGAGGATGATGCCCACGGGCGGCTCCTCGCCCGGCAGACGCTCGTATCTATCGAGCCAACGCAGATAGAGCGTCATCTGGCCGAAGTCCGCCGGCTCGAGGTCTCGTGTCTTGAGTTCGACCGCAACGAGGCAACGCATCTCCCGATGATAGAAGAGCAGATCGAGATGGTAGTCCTTGCCGTCGACGATGATGCGCTTCTGACGGCCGACGAACGTGAAGCCCGTGCCGAGTTCGAGCATGAAGCGCTCGACCTCATCGAGGATCGCCTGCTCGAGCTGTGACTCGCTGTGCTGCGGGGGCAGGTCGAGGAAGTCGAGAACGTACGGGTCGCGGAAGACGAGCGCAGGCCCCGTCATGCCTCGCACAGCCAGGGCCGCGATGTCGGCCTCGACGCCCTCGGCCGAACCGCGCGCGGCAACCGTGCGCTCGTAGAGCTTGCTCGACACGCGATCGCGAAGCGTGCGCTTGGTCCACCCTTCGTGCGCGCACATCGCGAGATAGAAGTCGCGTTTGGGCTGCTCGGAGATGGTCAGGAGCTCTGCGATGTTGGTCCAGGTCAATTTTGTCGCCAGTGGCGACAAAATCTCAAACTCGGGGTACAACTCGGCGAACTTCACCATGCGAGTCAGGTTTCGCCAGCCGTATCCGCGTCCGTAGCGCTCGGTGAGCCGCACGGCAAGCCGCTTCACCACGTCCCCTCCATACTCTGCGCGCTCGCCGCCGAGTACTTCCTCGCGCACGCGCTTGCCGATGCTCCAGTAGAGCATCACAAGTTCTGTGTTGACCGTCGACGCAGCACGGGCTCGTGCGCGGTCGATCAGGTCGGAAACCTCGCCGAACAGAGCATCATTGACCACATCGGTGCTCGGGTCAGTGTCTCGGCTGGCCATGGGGCCACCTCCTGTCTCGGGGTAGCGCGAGATGCGCCTGAACCGAGAGTAGGAGGGAGGACTTAACGGTCTCGGAGCGGAGTCTTACCCGCCGGCTCCCGCGTTAAGGACCACGCCGGGCACCCCGGCAGCCCGCGCAGGCAGCGGTCCGAGAAAGGAGATTGGAGCGCCAATCTCCTAGGAGATCATGAGATTTTCAGCATCGCAACGCGCCTTGGCGCGCGGGACGTGTGCGCACCGGTTGGCTGCGGTGCCAGTCGATCAAGCGTCGGCCCCATCCGGCTCGACGGCGCGGACCTTACCCATGGCGCGCTCGAACTTGCCTCTGTCCCCACGGGCCGCACGCTCTTCCAGATACTCGACGGTCATGAGCGCCGCCATCTTCTCCGCGAGCGCGGTCGTGATCAGCTGGTTGATAGAAACGTTCTCCTCCTTTGCAAGCTCGCGCACCTTGTTGTGCAGCGACTCAGGCAGACGCAGGCTGATGGTACTCATGGTCTCTCACCGATCCTTCGTAACAGCTCTCCGGGACGAATGGCCTCGATTCCGAAGCTCTCGCATCCGTGGAAGTCGTCAACGTTGTGCGTGACGATCGCGTCGCAACCGGCCTCCACGGCCAGCTCGAGCACGTGGTCGTCACGAGGGTCTTTGAGTACCGGTCGCCACAGAAAGTGGATCTCGTGAAGCGAGGCGACCGAACACAGGTAGTCGATGATGTCCTCGACGTCCGCATCATCCAGTCCCGTGGCCTCTGCCATCCGCTTGGCCGCATCCTCGTACTCGACGACGAGCGGGACCGAAAGCGCGATCTCGAACCTCTGTCCGCCAACCAGCACGAGCAGCTGGTGCGACGCACCCCGCGAGGGTCGCAGCGCCGAGACGAACACGTTTGTGTCGATAACGACTCGCTGAGCCATACCGGTATCATATGCGATACCACTTTTTCTGTTCAACGACCCAACGACCTGACGAGCGTGGGTGTGGCTGAACCAGGTGCTCACGTCACGATGAAGGAGATGTCGAGGGACTCCCGGGCCGCCTCGGCGCTCTCCAGACGGTCGGCGAGTATGCGGAGAGCATGCGCCTGCACGAGGGCGATCGCTTCGTCCTGAGTAGAGCCGTACGCAAGAACGCCCGGCAATTCAACCACTTCGGCGATCCAGCGCCCATCGGTCTCTAGCTCGATTTCAACGGTGAACAGAAAGGACATCTCACACCTCCCGACTTGCCTGGGATTCTGGCTCCTGGCTACTAACGGGAGCTAACCGCAGTCCTAACGTCGTCGCCTGCGCGCCGACGTCGCTTCGTCGGGGTAACGGCCCGACGGAGAGTGAATGGCGCCAGGCAGACAAACAACAGGGCAGGGCAAGCACACACTCAGGCAACAGCCGAGCGGGCCCGGTGTCTCTCGAGCGCCTCGACATTGGGTCGGAGACTCAAGTCTCGTGGTATCCACAGCGGCTGGTCTTGATAGGGCTCATACATCGAGCCACTGAGGTCCTTTGCGAGCTGCAGCCGCATTGAGTCCGTGTCGACTGCAACAAGCCCGAGGTCAAAGAGATCATGCATGTCTGCCCGCAGCAACAACCCATTCGTCGGATGGTTGGTCTGCGGGCCCCGGTAGGGAACGATGTGAGCGGCCTCTAATGCGGGTTCAGCATCGTACCGTGTCATTGCGCATTGTCCCTCGTAGGCATGCAACAGCGTGCGACGGAAACGGGGGGCTCCTTGACGGCGTCGAACCTCAGCAATGACTTTGAGCCTGTGGTCCTCGGCAGCGTTTGGGTCGAAGCCCTCTACGGGCAGGCCGATGAATGAGACTGATGTGGAAGCAGGTTGCTCCGCAACCTGAGACTGTGGTGCAAGGCCCAGCGATACGGGGCCGGCCAGACCGAAGTACCCGGCTGAGTAGCTCTCCACAAAGGCAAGACCTAGGACCCGGTATCCTCCACTCCCCTCATCGGGAATGATCACGCCAACCGGAACGTCATCGCGCATGCACTTGAATAGAGCAGCATTTGAGTAGAGCCGCTGGGGGTCACGCAAGTCTTCAGGCGACTGGCCTTGCTGATGGTAGTAGTAGCGCCATGTGTCATCGCTGTAGAAGACAGGATCCTGGTCGTCGTAGACTCCGGCGTGCGTCTGAACAACACTCACTGCATAGGGAATACCCGCGGGCTTCCAAATACCTCTCTGCTGTGAGGTGACCTTGATCGGAAGCCCAACATCGAACGGCCTCTTGCGAAAGACGCGACCGGCGTTGGCCTCAAACCACTCGAGCGCCTGCAGATGCCAATCAGCCAGTGCGTATGGTGCTGTGGCCTTCTCTCGCATTACGCCTCCCCACCGCATAGCATATAGCAAGGATGCCTATGGGAGGCCACAGTGAAGCAGGTCACGGCAGCGGTGATCATTGAGGAAGGCCGTCTGTTCATCGCACGGCGCGGTCCTGAGGAATCACTTGCGGGACTCTGGGAACTCCCCGGCGGCAAGATCGAGCCTGGCGAATCACCACAAGAGTGCCTGGAGCGCGAACTCGCTGAGGAACTGGGAATGGAAGCGAGAGTGGGCGGGATCGTCGCTCGTACCATCTACCACTACGACCACGGCTCGTTCGAAATGCTCGCCTTGCAGACAGTGCGCCTGTCCGATTTCGCGCTCACGGTCCATGACCGCTTCGCCTGGTCGTCATTCGAACACGTCCACGAGTATCCACTTGCGCCCGCGGACATAGAGCTTCTCACCCAATTGCATGACTCCATGGGCTGGAAGCTCACGGACTCATCGGGCCCAGCCACCTGAGCTGCCGACAACGGAGCGAGCCC
>JAHYJI010000055.1 GCA_019429145.1 Coriobacteriia bacterium
TCGTAGCGTTGCAGCCCGCCGGCTCTCAGCAGCTCGCACGCAGCCTGCATCATGTCGGCCGCGAGGTCGTCATCCGGGGCATCGAACTCGCCGGCGCGTGCCGCGGTGGCCAGCGGCGTTCCTTCCTCGAGCGTGAGCGGATAGACGCTCACGTGCCCGACGCCGGACGCCAGCGCTGCCTCGACCGACGCGGTCCATGAGTCGAGGGTTTGGCCGGGAATCCCGCACATGAGATCGACGGAGACCCGCGCACCCGTCTCCAGCAGCGCGTCGACGGCTCGCCGTGCGGAGGTGGCGGTGTGGCAACGCCCGAGGATGCGCAGGACGGCATCGTCGAAGGATTGCACTCCGAGCGAGAAGCGGGTCACTCCCGAGCCGATCAGGCGCTCGGCAAGCGCCGGATCCGTGGTGTCGGGGTTCGTCTCCACCGTGATCTCGGCATCGGACACAAGCCGTGTGCCGCGCTGCACCGAGTCGACGAGCGATACCAACGCAGGACCGAGCGTGGTCGGCGTTCCTCCGCCAATGTAGATACTCGCGACATCGTCGAATGCTCCGAGCGCCGCCCAGTGCGACGCCCCCTCGCCAACCGCCCATGCGAAGTGTTCGGCCATGCCGGACTCGTCGGCGATGGGCGCAGAGTGGAAGTCGCAGTAGGCGCACTTGAGGACGCAGAACGGGACGTGCACGTAGAGGGAGGCGGTCAACGGGCCCCCGGGCGCTGCGGTGTCGCCCGGCCTACTCATCTACCTTGAGGATGGCCATGAACGCGTCCTGCGGAACCTCGACGTTACCCACGTTCTTCATGCGCTTCTTGCCCTTCTTCTGCTTCTCGAGCAGCTTGCGCTTGCGGGTGATGTCGCCGCCGTAGCACTTGGCCAGCACGTCCTTGCGCTTGGCCCGGACGGTCTCGCGCGCAAGCACTTTGCCTCCGATGGCGGCCTGTATCGGCACCTCGAACATCTGGCGCGGGATGATCTCGCGCAGCTTCTCGGTAAGAACGCGACCTCGCTGGTACGCCTTGTCACGGTGCACGATGAACGAGAGCGCGTCGACGACCTTGCCCGCGAGCAGGATGTCGAGTTTCACCAGCTTGCTCGCCCGGTAGCCGATGTACTCGTAGTCGAGGCTCGCATATCCGCGCGTGCGGCTCTTGAGCTGGTCGAAGAAGTCCATGATCAGCTCGGAGAGCGGGATGTCATAGTGAAGCTCCACCGTGGTGGCGGAGAGGTACTGCATGTCTTTGAAGGTCGCACGGCGACTCTCGGAAAGCTCCATCACCGCACCGACGTAGTCAGGCGGCACGAGGACGGTCGCCCTCAGATACGGCTCCTCGACACGCTCGATCACGCCGGTGTCCGGCATGTCCTGCGGCGAATGGACGATGACCTCCTCGCCCGCGGTCGTGTACACGTGGTACTCCACACTCGGGGCGGTTGCCAGCAGGTCGAGATCGAACTCGCGCTCCAGGCGCTCTTTGACGACTTCCATGTGCAGCAGGCCGAGGAACCCGACCCTGAACCCGAAGCCGAGCGCGTGACTGCTTTCCGGCTCGTAGATCAGCGCCGGGTCGTTGAGTTGCAGGCGATCGAGCGCGTCCCGCAAGTCGGGATACTGGTCACCGTCGATAGGAAAGAGCCCGGTGAAGACCATCGGCTTCACCTCGCGGTAACCGGGAAGAGGATCGGTCGCACCGTGCTTGGCCAGCGTGATGGTGTCGCCGACCTTCACGAGCGCCGGGTCCTTCAGGCCTGTGATCAGATAGCCGACCTCGCCGTACTCCAGGCTCTCGATCGGGAGGTTAGCAGGCCTGCGCACACCGACCTCCTCCACATCGGTGACCGTGTTGTTGGCCATCATGCGGATCCTCGTACCCTTCGAAACGCGACCATCGATCACACGCACGAGGGCAACGACCCCCCGATACGTGTCGAAGTACGAGTCGAAGATGAGCGCCTTGAGCGGTGCCTCCGGGTCGCCCTCGGGTGGTGGCACCAGCGAGATGACCGACTCGAGTGCCTCCCGCACGCCCTCCCCGGTCTTGCCGCTTGCGAGGACGGCGTTGTCGGCGGGAATGGCAAGGCCCTCCTCGATCTCGTGACGCACGCGCTCCGGATCGGCGGCTGGCAGGTCGATCTTGTTGATGAGCGGGATGATCTCGAGCCCGGCGTTCATCGCCATCATCGCGTTGGCCACCGTCTGCGCCTCAACGCCCTGCGCGGCATCCACGACGAGCAGCACGCCCTCGCACGCCTGGAGCGAGCGCGAGACCTCGTAGGTGAAGTCGACATGACCGGGGGTGTCGATGAGGTTGAGCTGGTAGGTCTCACCGTTATCGGCCTGATAGAGCACACGCACCGCCTGGGCTTTGATGGTGATGCCGCGCTCGCGCTCGATGTCCATCGAGTCGAGGACCTGCTCGACCATATCGCGGTCGGCCACGGTGTGTGTCAGCTCGAGGACCCGGTCCGCGAGCGTGGACTTGCCGTGGTCGATGTGCGCGATGATGGAGAAGTTCCGGATGTGTGTGGCCTGGCTCATGTCTGCGAAAGTGTAGCAGGGTGGACAGCGCGCGTGAACGAGTCCGTCCTCACAGGCCGCCACGAGCCGCTCCCGAAGATGTCTTCCCGTGCATGAACGCGGTGTGATAGACTTTGCGGGTTCGCCTGCACCCCACTGCGGCAACGGGCATCACAGCTGAGTTGAGAGGATCCGTATCAGTGGCCAACATCAAGAGCCAGAAGAAGCGCGTGCTGACCAACGCTAAGGCGCACGAGCGGAACAAGGCGGTCAAGTCAGAGATCAAGACCGCGGTCAAGAAAGTCGACGCTGCCATCGCCGAGGGCGACAGCGCCGCCGCCACGGAGGCTGCCGAAGAGGCTTCGCGCCTGCTCGACCGTGCAGCGTCCAAGGGTGTCATCCACAAGAACCAGGCTGCCAATCGCAAGTCGGGCATCGCAAAGCGCGCTACCGAGGTCGAGAGCTAGCGCCCGCACACCTCAAGCATCCAGATCTCGAAGGCGAGTCGGGGATCCCGGCTCGTTTTCATTCTCGCCTCGCACTCGGCAGCTGAGACGAGCGCACCTACGAGTTCCGGGGCCTCGAAACGGCGCGCTTGTGTCGCCAGATTGCGCGCCTGCCACTCGCGCACCCCCACCTCACGGCTGATCAGCGCGCTCGGCGGTCCGGCGTCATCACGCTCGAGCAACGCCCGGGCCGACAGCAGGTTCCTGACGTGCCTGACACTCATAGCGTGGACCCCGTGAACCGACTCCCCCTCGTCGAGAAGCGCCGAGAGCAGGCGCATCGCGGTTCGGCAGTCGCGTGAACCCAAAGCATCGAGGAAGTCGAAGACCGACGTGGGGGCCGTCGTCGACATGACCTGTTCGATCTCGTCTCGCGACAGCGTGATCTCATCACCGGTGAACGAGATCACCTTGTCGATCTCCACCGAGAGTCTGCGCAGGTCGTAGCCTACGGCGCGGACGAGCACCTCCGCTGCGTCCAACCCGACCTTCTTGCCTCGGTCCGCGAACATCTCCACGACCGTCCGCGGGTAATCACGCTTTGCGGGGGCCTTGTACTCCGCAACACCACCGAGCGCGTCGACCGCCTTGTAGATGCGCAGGTTCTTGGCGATCTTCGATGCGACGAGCACCAGCGTCGTCTCGGGATTCGGGTCCGCGGCGTAGTCGGCCAGCACTCCGAGGGAGTCGGCAGTCATGCGGTCGGCCCTGCGTACGATGACCAGGCGGCGCTCTGACATGAACGGAAGGGTGTTGGCGGCCGCGACGATATCGGCGGGCTGAGCGGTGTCCGCGTCGAACACGTCGAGGTTGAAGTCCAGGTCGGCAAAGGCCGAAAGTCGTCGCTTCAACCGCTCCACCGCCTGATCGAGCAGGAGCTCCTCGGGGCCGTAGATGAGGTAGACGGGCTTGAGATCGCCTAGATCGGGGGCTGTCATGATCTCCCTGATTCTCAACGGTGCGCAGAGGTGCACCACGGGTCGGTACTGCACGTCGGATTGTCGCATAGGACGCCACCTGATGTGCTGCTCCGCGGGCACGCACCCGGAAGCCGCCATTCGAGGGCAGCACCGCCACGGCTCCGTCCCTGTCGGTCCTCATGACGCTCGAGCCCGCGGCCTCGAGCAGCTCGAGAGTCGTCGGCGCGGGGTGAGCGAAGTCGTTGGGCTGCCCGACACTGATGATCGCGACGACAGGGCGCCAGATCGCGAGCGCCTCGGCGGTGAGTCCGTTGGTGCTTCCATGATGGGGAACCTTGAGAACGTCGATCTGTCGCAGTGCGCCCGTACGTTCCAATCCGCGCCACACGGCTTCCTCTGCGTCACCCGTGAGCAGCGCCGTGAAGCGGCCGCGCACGACCTCGAGCACCACGCTGGTGTCGTTGGTGTCGAGTCTCGCGTCCGGCTTCTGTGGCCAGAGCACTCTGAGCTCGCTTCTGCCAACGCGCAGAGTGTCCCCGGCCACGAGTGTCTCGGCCGAGTCCGCCTCCCCCGCCGATGCGAGCAGGCGCTGCACGTGGCCGCGCACCGATGCGAACGCCTCGTCATCGTGTGTGACAGGCACGAACACACGCTGTACCCGCGCAAGCCCGACGAGGCCGGCGATTCCTCCGGTGTGGTCCGCGTGGTCGTGGGTCAGGATGAGCGCATCGAGTCGCCGAACGCCCTCGCGCGTAAGCGCGATGCGGAGCGCATCCGGGTCCCCACCGGTGTCCACGAGGACCGCAGCACTGCCCTCACGGATAAGGGTCGCGTCACCCTGGCCGACGTCGAGCACCGTCAGTCGTGGAGCGGAAGCAACGGGAGAGCCCACCGCGAGCACGGTCAGGAGCACCGCGACACCAGCTACGACACTCCCCGCGTGGCGACGGGATGCCGGAAGCGGCCACCGGGTCCACACGACCGAACCTAACAGGAGCGCCACTACGCCCAGCAGTCCGGCCCCGACCTCCAGTCCGACGGCAGCTCCCGGAAGCATGGCAAGACGCTCCGAAACCCACGCCACGAGAGAAAGCGGGAGAGCCGCTATCCTCAGCACTGCGATCCCGAGACCCGCGGATAGCATCCCGACGGTACCGCCTATCAGGCCGAACAGCAGTGCTACGGTCACGAGAGGCACGGCGACTACATTAGCGAGCGGTGAAACGAGCGAAAGCATCCCGAAGAGCGGTAGTGCGACGGGGAGCGTCGATGCCTGGGCGACAAGGGTGAGCGCGAGCGGTCCGGCAAGGCGGCGCGCCCGTCTGCCCAGCGCGTCCTCGGCCCAGCGGGTGGCCAGCGAGGCGAAGAGCAGCAGACCGGCCACGGCCGAGACCGACAGGCGGAACCCCGCATCGAACGCGACGTAGGGATCGATGACGAGCATGACCGATGCTGCGGCCGACAACGCTGCAAGTCCGTCGCTCCTCCTGCCGCTCAGGGCAGCGACTCCCGCCATGGCGCCCATCATGAGCGAGCGTACCGACGACGGCTGGACCCCGGTCATCACGACGTAGAGAAGCGCCACACCGGTGACGAGCGCGACCCGGCTGCGGATCCCGCGGCGAGTGCGCACGGCGACCCACGCCATCATTGCCCCGAGAATGCCGAGATGTGTCCCCGAGACAGCGAGCAGGTGCGAAAGCCCGCACACACGCAGGTTCTGCTCCGCAGTGCTGCCGGCCAGCCGGGTGCGGTCTCCGAGCAGTATCCCCTGGAGCAGATCTCCCCCTGCACCGTCGATGCGAGCGATCATCCCGCGCAGGCGCGATCGCACAGGTGCCACGCCGCCTTGCAAGCCTCCGGCCCATCCGGCGGTTTCCAGATCGTGAGCCCGTATCGATCCTATCTCTCCTCTCCGATGGGAACGACGTGCCCACTCGTCACCGGGCTCGATGGGGCGGATGCTTCCCCTCAGGTGCACCCGCTGCGCATTGACCGGGGGTGCCGCGCTCCCGGCAAGCTGAACCCTGAGTGTCACGGTGCGACGCGAGGACAAGCGCACCGGGAACGACCAGCCCGCTCTTCCCGACTGAGGGTCGCGCACCACCGTTCCGGTCAGCTCGATCGTGCTCCGGCCTGCCTCGGCATGCGATGCCTGCCAGCGAGCCCACGTGACGCAACCCCCGAGGCCCCCTGCGCACACACCCAACATCAGCACGATGGCGATGCACGTTCGCGGTGCGCCCGCTCTGATGCGAACCCACACGACGACCGCCAGGAGCGCCGCACACACACCCGCGCAGGCAGCAACAGTGAAGAGACCGGGGCCCGCACCGGCAAAGCTCCACCAGGACGCGGCCTCGGCGCCAAGCACGCCGAGGAAGACACCGATGGCCCACCAGGCGAGCGCGGGGATGGCGGGCCGCGTGGTCCCGGTGCTCACCTCACCGCGATCAGGTCGCGCAGGGCCTCGAACTTCTTCTCGCCGATCCCCGCCACGCGCATGAGGTCCTCCGGAGCCGCGAACGGACCGTTCGCCTCGCGCTCGGCGATGATCTTGGCGGCGGTCGCCGGCCCGACACCGGGGAGCGCCTCGAGTTCACCTGCCGTTGCAGTGTTGATATCGACACCGCCACCGCCCGCCGCCGCGTTCGGAGCTGCCCCGGCTGCGGCAACCCCCGGTGGCGCGACACCTGCCTCGACCTCCTCAACACTCGGCACATACACCTGCTCCCCGTCGGCGAGCAGGCGTGCGAGGTTGACGGCGTCCAGCGCGGCATCGTCGAGCGTACCCCCGGCCGTGGTGAGTGCGTCGCCGACACGGGCCCCCGGTTCAAGCTCGTAGAGTCCTGGTGCCCGCACCGCACCCGCGACGTGGACCCAGAGCGGAGTAGGTTGCTCGTCGACGCCAGCGCGTACGGCCGCTTCGGGTGCCGCATCCTCGCTCGCAGGGACGCTGCCGGAGTCCTCGTAGGAGAACTCCCCGCTCGCAGCGGCTCCACCGAGCCGCCAGCCCGCCACGCCGAGAGCCAGCACCACCAGCACGACGCACCCGCCGATCGCTCCGCGCGGCACCCCGCCCAGCCCGGCCGTGGTCACCAACCTCGCGAGTGACGGTCGCGGAGCTGTAGCAGGATCGTCGCTTTGATCGAACATGACGGACGCCCCCTCCGGAGTCTCGGCGAAGGGGGCGCCACGGAAACGCATCGGACCGCCCGATTAGAGCAGGCTCGGCCCAACCGCATCTGACCGGATCCTTACCTGACGACCACGCTCACCAGCTTACCGGCGACCACGACCGTCTTGACGATCTCTTTACCCTCAGTAAGGGAGGCGACTGACGCAAGAGCGGTCGTCATGATGTCGTCCTCGGGAAGATCGGCCGCGACGGTGATCCGGCTCCGCACCTTGCCGTTCACCTGGACCGCCATCTCGATCTCCTCCGCGGCGGCTGCCGACGCATCGAAAGCGGGCCATGTCTGCTCGTGCACGGAGCCCTCGCCCCGGAGGACCTCACGCCACAGCTCCTCGGCCATGTGCGGCACGTACGGTGCGAGCAGCAGCGTCAGGGTCTCGGCGACGTCGCGCATGAGCGGTAGATCGCGAGCGCCCGCAGCGACGGACTTCCGGTAGTCGTATGCGGCGTTGGTGAGTTCCATCATCGCGGCGATGGACGTGTTGAGCTGGAAGCGGGCTATATCGTCGGTCACCTTGCCGATGACACGGTGCATCTCCCGGTGCAGGTTCTTCGAGGCCGCGTCACCGGGTACGGCAGATTCCGCGCCGGATGCCGACTCCTCGGCCACCTCCGTGACGAGCCGCCAGACGCGGCCGAGCCAGCGGAACATGCCCTCCAGACCGTCGTAGGACCACTCCAGATCCTTGTCGGGCGGCGCCATGAAGAGGATGTATGCGCGAAGCGTATCGGCGCCGAACTCGGCGACCATGTCCTCGGGAGCGACCACGTTGCCCTTGGACTTGCTCATCACCTCGCCGTCCTTCTTGACCATCCCCTGGGTGAGCAGGTTGGTGAAGGGCTCTGCGAAGTCGACCAGACCCATGTCGCGGAAGACCTTCGTGAAGAAGCGCGAGTAGAGCAGGTGCAGGATCGCGTGCTCGATGCCGCCGATATACTGGTCGACGGGCATCCAGTAGCCGGCCTTCTCGCGCTCCCAGATCGCGCCGTCGTTGCGCGCGTCGCAGTAGCGCAGGTAGTACCAGGAGGAGCAGGTGAAGGTGTCCATCGTGTCGGTCTCACGCCGGGCAGGGCCGGAGCACGTGGGGCACGTCGTGGTGAAGAACTCGGGATGGTCGGCGAGCGTCTCGCCCTTGGTGATGTCTACATCGCGCGGAAGCCTCACCGGCAGCTCGGACTCGGGCACGGGAACGAGCCCGCACTGAGGGCAGTGGACGGCCGGGATCGGGTTACCCCAGTACCGCTGGCGGCTGATGAGCCAGTCGCGCAGGCGGAAGTTGATGGAGAACCGGCCCCTGCCACAATCCTCGAGCCAGCGGGTGACCGCGTTCACGCCCGCGCCGCCCTTACCCGTGGGCATCCCGGTGAACGCTCCGGACTGCACCATGATGCCCGGACCGTCGTACGCACACTCCCAGGTCACGTCGTCGATAACCCGGTCCTGCGCCTCGCGCAGGGTCTCCAGCGCCGGGTCGTCCTCGGGCAGGACGACCGGCGGGATCGGAAGTCCGTACTTCCGGGCGAACTCGAAGTCGCGCTGATCGCCGCAGGGCACCGCCATCACGGCTCCGGTGCCGTACTCCATGAGCACGTAGTCGGCGACCCAGATCGGGATCTTCTCACCGTTGACGGGGTTGATCACGTACCGCCCGGTGAACGCACCGCGCTTCTCGCGCTCGCCCATCGCACGCTCGACCGCGGTCTCTTTGGCCGCGGACTCGACCACCTCGCGGACAGGACCGGCGTACTCGGTCCCGTGAACGAACTCGTGCAGCAAGGGGTGCTCGGGCGCGAGCAGGAAGAAGGTGCACCCGAAGAGCGTATCGGGACGCGTTGTGAAGACGGTTATGGTCGTATCGGTCGGCTCGCCCTCGGCGTCGCAGAGCGCAAAGTCAACCTCGGCACCCTCGGAGCGACCGATCCAGTTGGCCTGCATCGCCTTGACACGCTCGGGCCAACCGGGAAGCGCGTCCAGATCGTCGAGCAGTTCATCGGCGTACTCGGTGATCTTGAAGTACCACTGCTCGAGTTCGCGCTTCACCACCACGCTCTTGCAGCGCCAGCACTCCCCGCCGCCGAGCACCTGCTCGTTGGCGAGAACCGTCTTGCAGCTCGGGCACCAGTTCACCGGGCTGCTCTTGCGCTCGACAAGACCGCGTTCCCAGAACTTCAGGAAGATCCACTGTCCCCACCGGTAGTAGCTCTCGTCGCACGTGACGACGGTCCGGTCCCAGTCGTAGCTGAAGCCCATCCGCTTGAACGAGGCGGCCTGCTTCTCGATGTTGGCGTACGTCCACTCGGCCGGATGGGTCTTGCTCTTGATGGCTGCGTTCTCGGCGGGCAGACCGAAGGCGTCCCAGCCGATCGGGTGAAGCACCTGATGCCCGCGCATGCTGAGCTGTCGCGCCACCACGTCGCCGATGGTGTAGTTGCGGACGTGACCCATGTGGATGTCGCCGCTGGGGTACGGGAACATCTCCAGGAGGTAGTACTTGGGCTTCGTCGCGTCCTCGGTGACCGAGTACAGGCCGTCGCGCTCCCAGGCGTGCTGCCACTTCGTCTCGATTGCGTGCGGATCGTACGTTCGGCTCACGGGATCCTCCAAGGGCGGCGAGTAGGTGCTCTGTGCATGATACCGACTTGCGTCGGCTCGCGGAACCGACGACACCCGCCGTGCTCTCTCGACGTATGCGAACGCCCGTCGCGGGTGCGACGGGCGTCGTGAAGGTCGTTGGTGGAGCCAAGGGGGATCGAACCCCTGACCTCATGGCTGCCAGCCATGCGCTCTCCCAGCTGAGCTATGGCCCCACGTCTGGGTCCGCCTGAGCGGCACGGGTTAGTATATCAGGCGTCGTGCGGCGGTCAACAGACTCTTCGAGCGGTACCGGCAGGCCCTCCAGTGCAGGCTCGTGGACCACCGTGGCCCCGGGCTCACCGGTGCCCACCAGCTCGGCCAGGATCATACCGCCGAGGATGAGCGCACTGCCCGCCAGGCCTCCGATGCCGAAGTAGTCGCCGGCGAGCCAGCCGAAGAGCCCGCCGAACGCAGGCTCGGTCACGAGCACCAACGCCGTCTTGGTCGGCGAGATGTAGCGCTGCGCGTACGTCTGGACGGCGAAGGCGACCGCCGAGGCGAGGACACCGGTCAGCACCAGGGCGAACCACACGGACCCATCGGTCGGCAAGCCGGGCTGCTCCACTGCAAGAGAGATCGACACGCAGACCACCGCAACCACGCCCAGTTGCGTCAGCGTGAGGGCCGTGACGTCGTGCCGCGTTCCCAGACTGCCGAGCACGATCATGTGAGCCGCATAGGCGACGGCGCATAGGAGCACCCGCGTGTCGCCGTGCGTCCACCCGTTCGCCGAGGCCCCAGAGAGCAGCCACAGTCCTCCCACTGCGAGCACGACACCCAGCAGCGTCATGCGGCGAGGGGGGTGCCGGAGCACGACCGCCTGCATCAGCGGTGTGATCACGACGAACATGCCGGTTATGAAGGCGGCTTTGCTCGCCGTGGTCCCCTGAAGGCCCCAGGTCTGGAACACGTAGCCTGCGGTCAGGAGCAAGCCTGCCAGGATGCCTACCTTGGCCGTCCCGCGGCTGAAGCGCGTGAACGATCGGGGGAAGAGCACGACGAAGGCGACGACCGCGATCGAGAAGCGCAGTCCGAGGAAGCCCCAGAGCGGATAGCGCTCGACCGCGTCTTTGACGAGCACGAACGTCCCGCCCCAGACGGCTGCGACTCCGATGAGGGCGGCGGTCACCCACAACCGTCTCGCCTGTGGTGTCACGACGTGGTGTCCCCCGCAGCGTGCCGGTCTTCCTCCCGAGCAGCGACCGCAGTGGACGTCGCGTTCACGACCTCGGCCGGAAGCGAGAGCCTCGGCGCGTCGCTCCACAACTTCTCGAGCCGGTAGAAGTCGCGCTCATCGGGCTGGAAGACGTGGACGACGACGTCCGCGAAGTCGATCAGCACCCACTTGCCCTCTTCGGCGCCCTCTACCCCGATGGCAGGCAGGCCCGCTTGCTTGAGCTTGAGCTCGACCTCCTCGGCGATGGTGCGCACCTGGCGGTCGTTGCGCGCCGTGCAGATCACGAAGTAGTCGGTCACGACGAGAAGATCTCCCACGTCGAGCGCGACGATGTCCTCGGCCTTCTTCTCCGATGCGGTCTCTGCAGCGAGCCGTGCGAAATCCTGTGAGTCCAGTGCTCTCCCCTGCCTTCTCTCTCGATGTGCTACTCGGCGGCCTCGGGCGCCGGTGGTTCGAAGTCCGATCCGATGATGATGATGATGTCCGCGACCTCCTGGTCGGCCGGTTGCGAGACCACTTCGCCGACCCCGAGCACCTCGCGCACGCCCTCGCCACCGAGGGCGTCACCCCGTTGCACGACGATCTGGGTGACATCGTAGTCAAAGCTGTCCGCATTCTTGGTGTCGACGACGCGGAAGCCCCCTCTGATGAGCAGCTGTGCCGCCTGCCCCGCGACGCCGGGTTCACCAGAGCCGTTGTAGACGATCACCCGTACCGTCGGGTCCTCGGCTTCGATAGCCACCCCCCACCAGGAGGCGACGAGGTCGGCTATCTCCTCGCGTTGCGGCTCGAAGTAGGTCTGCGTCCCGACGTTGATGGGTTTGACCGGCATGGGAACGAGTGCGACGTTGTCGGAGGGGACCTCCGCAAAGAACTCGTCCCAGCGATCGAGGTCGGGGCCGGATAGATTGGTGTTCTCTGCCTGTACGGCCTCGAGCAGTCCGGCGACCGACTGCTCCGTCAGCGCGTTCTGGTACACCTCGGAGTCGACGATGGCGTAGCCGGTGAACGGCACGGTGAAGAAGTTCGTCACGGCAGCCAGCGAGGTCTCGGGCCCTGTGAGGAAACTGTCACCGATACGCTCGAAGCCCTGTCCGGGCACCTCGATAAAGGCACCATCGGGAATGGCGATGCCGAACACCTGCTGTTGGTCCGGGACGATGCGCATGGCCAGAAAGCCGCTGGCTCTGCCTTCGGTCATCCCGATGACGAGCAGATTGTCGCGAGCCCGCTCCGCCTGGGCCTCGGGAGAAGCCTCGTGCTGGGCGAGTCGCTTGGCATTCCAGCGGGCGACGCCGTTGATCGCGAGTGCAGCACCCCACACGAGCACTGCGATGAGGATCAGTGCTCCCGCGCCCATGAGCGTCGCGTAAAACCCGTTGCGTGTGCCCCATCGCACGAAGTCCAGGACACGTGAGTACCGCTGGCGCTTCTCGTGGGACCGGATCGCCTTCTCGGCGTCCCGGCGAACGCGGGAGCCGCGCCGGGAACTGCGCCAGCCGGTAGGCATCTCGGGCGGCGGTGGCGTGTCAGTCTTTCTGCGCGCCATCAGCCTGACTCCCCGACGATGCTGTTCCAGGCCTCGACCGTGGCCGGATGAATGCGTCGCCGGCGGCGGATGAGGTGCTCGAGTGAGGCCGCATACGCCCGTTCGTAGAGTTCGACGAGCGCAGTTCGCCCGACCTGCTCGCGGAGCTCGTCCGTCGCAGGGGCGTCCCGGGCGGGTTCGAGTGCGTCGGCAAGGTAGACGACCCGATCCAGGTCCGTCATCTCCGGTCCGCCAAAGGTGTGCCGTTCCACCGCCTCGAGGATGCTCTCGGAAAGCCCCGGGAAACGTTCCCGCAGCGCGGCCGCTCCCGTTCGTGCGTGAAGCAGGTAGGGCACCGCTTCATCGACCGGGGTCATCTCGATGCCGAGACGCACCGCCTCGTCGCACAACGCGGCGCCGTCCTCATCACGCGACCAGTCGTGCAGCAGCCCCGCGAGGTAGGCCTCGTCCGGATCCACGTCGTAGACGTCCGCAAGCCGGGCGGCGGTCTGGGCGACCG
>JAHYJI010000056.1 GCA_019429145.1 Coriobacteriia bacterium
CCCGCGAACAGCAGGCCCACCGCCCGGTCCTCTCCGTCAACAACGAGCGAGCCGCTGTCCCCGCCCTGACTCATTGCTCCTGCCATGAACTGGTCGGCGAAGCGCGCCGTCCTCTCACCCATCCGCACGTCCGCCGTGACGTCGACCTGCACTACCTCGCCGGACGTGACCCCGGTGGTCCGCCCGGACTTGCGCAGCACCATGCCGAGCTCGACACGGGCGACACCGCGGACCCGTCCTACGCCGAGGATCTCCGGCGCGAGCCAGCCCTCATCGAGCGGCAACGCCAGGGCGGCGTCGACGAGATTCTCCACGGCACGGGCGCTCACCGCCTTGAGGCGGGCGCCGCTTCCGAGAAGGCGCGAAACACCGTTGAGCAGCGACGTAACCGCGCGAGCGGTGCCACAGCCGCTCTCCTCCTCGAGCAGGTGGATGGGCACGAACGTCTCGAGGACCGCGATGGCGTCGTCCGGCAGCCGTCCACCGTCGTAGGGGCCGGGCTGCAGTATCGGGTCGCCGGGCTGCGCGCGGTTCACGTCGGCAAGCACGTGGTTGTTCGACAGGATGTAGAGCGCCTGGCCCCGGCGAACGGTGCATCCTAACGTTCCGGCCGTGATGTCACGATGACCGATGCTCACTCCGCCGGGAGCCGGCCGATGCCGCTCGAGGTGTGCCGAGAGCGCCCTGAGCGGGCCGGTGGCGACGACGTCGGTCACGACACCATCGACGGAGCGCGGAACGAGCTGGGCTGCGGTCAACTCGGCGGCGGGAACCTTCTGCTCTACCGAGCAGACGATACCGATCTCCCCGGTACGCACGCCGTCGGTCTCCTTGAACCCCACCCCGGTGGCGACGACGTTCGGGCGTTGAAGCAACTCCCCGCGCACCTGTCTCAATACCGAGCTGGCGCGGTGCGTGTCGGGCATCCCTGCACTCCCCCCGCATCATCTCCCGGGTAACGTGCGTTCTATATGCCCCGATACCGGCTCACCGCGTTGCGCATGCCCGCAGGACTCACTCAGCCCGCGTCGATTCCCGCCGTGTCGTGCAGCCGAACCTCCCCGGTGGCGACGTCGTAGACGCCCCACACCACCGGCACCGCGGTGCCGAGGAACGCGTCGTCACGAATGCGGCCGGCCATCGCCTCCGCGTGCAGCCGCACCGCCTCGTCGCACACCTCGACCTCGGCGGTGCCGCCGCGTGCGCGGGCCGCCTCTGCCGACGGCAGCACCTCGTCGCAGACGCACGCGAGGTGTTCGGGAGTGTCGCCCGCGCAGGTGGCCTGGACCGCACCGCACCCGTAGTGGCCGAGAACGACGATCGCCGGCGCCCCCAGCGTCTCCACACCGAAGCGCAGCGAGCCGAGCACGAGCTCGTCCACGACGTTACCGCCGGTCCTGACCACAAAGAGGTCACCGAGAGTGGTGTCGAAGACGATCTCCGGCGCGACGCGCGCGTCCGCACAGGCAACGATGGCGGCCCATGGTCGCTGGCCGCTGGCGGTGGCCTGGCGGCGCCGGACCAAGTCGACGGGCGTTCTCTGCCCGGCAATGAAGCGGCGATTGCCCTCTGCGAGTCTCTCGATCGATGCCTTCGGGTCCATGGTGGCTCCTCGACAGGTGTCACGGTCGTGTTGACGGCGTACTCTATCCGAGTCATGCCGAGGGGGCAACGCCGTTCTGACGAACGGTTGCGGCACCCTCCCGTTCCCATAAATCAAACACTCGCTTGACTCTTGCATGTGTATTTGACTATCCTGCACCCATGGACTCATCTGCTCTCGAAAGCCTCTCCGACCCCCGGCGTCTGGCGATCGTCGAACTGCTGGCCGGCGGCGAGCGCTGCCTGTGCGACATATCCGGAGCGCTCGGCATCTCCGACGCCCTCGCGTCGCACCACCTGAAGAATCTGCGCGAAGCCGGAGTGGTGATCGCCGAGCGGCGCGGCGTGTGGCTGCACTGCAGGATCGATCCCGACACGCTCGAGCGCACCGGCTCGGCTCTGGCCGCGCTCGCATCGCAGGCACGGGATTCTGCCGCGGTGCCGACGGCATGTTGCCCACCAGCGGATGATGGAGGCGCGCTGTGAGCGAGTGCTGCGGTCCCTCGCCCTCGTGCTGCGGCGGCGCTGCCGAGGAGTATCCCTACTCAGAGGCGCCCTACCTGAGCGGCTCGGTGAGCACGCTCTTCGGTGAGGTTCCCGCGGTGGCGACCGCACTCACCCGCGCCGACCGGCTCGGCACGCTCAGGGTCCGGCTCGGCCTGCGAAGAGGCCACTACCGCATCCGCCCCGGCCTCTACGCGATCGGGAAACCCGACGACACCACACCGGTGCTCGTCACCGCCAACTACAAGCTGTCCTTCGACGCGGTGCGCAGCGAGCTTGCCGGGCGCGACGCATGGCTGCTCGTGCTCGACACACAGGGCGTCAACGTCTGGTGCGCCGCGGGCAAGGGCACCTTCGGCACTGACGAGGTCGTGCGCCAGATCCGGGAGACGGGGCTTGCCAACGTCGTGGGCCACCTCACGGTGGTCCTGCCCCAACTCGGGGCTCCCGGAGTCGCGGCACATGAGGTCCGTGCCGCGACCGGGTTCCGCGTAGTCTACGGACCCGTGCGCGCAGCCGATCTGCCTGCCTTTCTCGACAGCCAGATGCACGCGACCCCCGAGATGCGGCGGGTGCGCTTCGGTCTCGCCGACCGCCTGACCGTGACCGGAACCGAACTCGCGATCGTCCGCGACCCCCGGGTGCTCGCAGGGGCCGCCGCACTGCTGCTCGCCGCGACACTCGGCTGGCTTTCGTTCCCGACCGTACTGCTTGCGCTGACAGCGGGGCTGGCCGGGCTGCTCGCGGGCGCGCTCCTCGTGCCGATAGCTCTGCCGTGGATCCCGGGCCGCGCGTTCTCGCTCAAGGGAGCGCTTGCCGGCACCGTGGCCGGTCTCGCGTTGCTGGCGACCGCAGGTCGTACGATCGACACCGCGGGGAGCATCGCGCTCGTGCTCGGGGTCGCCACCATCTCATCGTTCTCGGCGATGAACTACACCGGCGCGAGCACGTACACCTCGCTGTCCGGGGTGCTGTGGGAGATGCGGCGCGCGGTCCCGCTGCAACTCATCGCGACCGTCACCGCCCTGGTAGCCCTCGTCGTCTCCGCCCTGTGGTGAGGAGGGTCGCCGTGGGAGGTCTTCGATACATCGACGACGTCGTGACAGTGCAACTCGATCCCGACGCGTGCAACGGCTGCCGGATGTGCACGACGGTCTGCCCGCACGGGGTCTTCGATATGAAGGACGGCCGCGCCCGGCTCGCCGATCGCGACGCCTGCATCGAGTGTGGTGCGTGCGTGCGCAACTGTGCCGCCGGTGCGCTCTCCGTCGATCCGGGTGTGGGCTGTGCGGCGGCGGTCATCCAGGGGTGGCTGACCGGTACCGAGCCGACCTGCGGCTGCTGAGCCCGCCACCCGGGAAAGCCCGTCCGCATCCTGAAGACGCAGACGCCCGCCGGGCGGATCCGGCGGGCGTCGTTGGCGTCGCTCTCGTGCGAAACGACTAGTAGTTCTCGGCGAGGACCTCGAAGTACTTCTTGGCGTGCTTGCACGACGGGCAAAGCTCGGGCGCCTCGGGGCCCTCGTGGACGTAGCCGCAGTTGCGGCAGTGCCACTTCGTGCTCTCCGGTCCCTTGAAGAACACGCCCTTCTCGACGCTCTCCTGCAGCTTGCGGTAGCGAGCCTCGTGGAACGCCTCGACCTTGGCGATCTCGCGGAACGACTCGGCGACCTGCGGGAAGCCCTCCTCCTCGGCCACATCGGCGAAGTCGGGGTAGAGCGTGCCCCACTCCATGAGCTCGCCTTCGGCGGCGTGCAGCAGGTTCTCGGCGGTCGTGCCGAGCCCACCGGCCGGATAGGCAGCGGTGATCTCGACCTCGCCGCCCTCCAGGTGCTTGTAGAAGACCTTGGCGTGCTCGCGCTCGTTCTCGGCGGTCTCGATGAAGAGTGCCGCGATCTGCTCGTAGCCCTCCTTCTTCGCGATGGAGGCGTAGAAGGTGTAGCGGTTGCGTGCCTGGGACTCACCGGCGAACGCCTTGAGCAGGTTCTGCTCGGTGCGGGTGCCCTTGATGCTCATGCAGTCCTCCCTCTCGTGATCGATGTCATGACCCGGCACTTCATAATGATTATGAGTGCCAGAAGTCCAATCATACCCTAACGATGGGGGTGACTCAACGCGATGCGGGGTCGCGTGTGCGGTAGACCTAGTGGGCCCGGCACTCGGGGCACAGGCCGTGCACCTCGACGGCGGTGCGGGTGAGGAGCCAGGTTTCGAGGTGCCTATCACCCGCCGTCGCCCGGTCGAGGGCGCGCCTCACTCCCGGCTCGAGGTCCACGTCGGCGATACGCCCGCACGACTCGCAGACCGCATGATCGTGTGGTGACATGTCCGCATCGAAGCGCGAGCGCCCGTCGGAGCCGCTCATGCGGCGCACGAGGCCTGCGTCGACAAGGCGGTTCAGGTTCTGGTAGACGGTCGCGACCCCGACCTCGACTCCAGCCTCGCGAAGGCCGGCCGTGATCTGCTCGGCGCTCGGGTGGGCAGTGGTCCCGAGGAGGTGTGTCAGGAGTTGGACCCGTGCCTTGGTGGTCCTCAGCCCGCGTGAGTGGAGCAGGGCCATCACATCAGCCGGCTCATGACCGCCGTGCTTCACCTGTACTGCAGTTCGTGCCACCGTGGCTCCCGAATCCATTGCGAGTCGACTGTTGTCTGTTGACGATAGCAGGAAGCACGCCAGCGCGCACCGGGGTCCCGCACGCCGCGCGGGTACTACCGGACGATCTTGCTGATCGGGAACTCGAGGATGTCCTCCGCCCCGGCTGCCTTGAGCCGGGGGATCAGCACGTTGACGGTGCTCTTGTCGGCAACCGTGCTTACCGCGTAGTCCTCCGAGCCGAAAAGCTTGTTCACCGTCGGGCGCTTCATCGCGGGTAGCTCGGCGATTACGGCTTCGAGCTTCTCGTGCGCCACGTTCATCTCGAGCATCACCCGTCCGCGCGCCTCGATCACGCCGAGGAGCAGCGTGCGGATCTCCTCGATGGCCACGCGCTTCCCGGGATCCTCCCACGCGTCGCGGTTCGCGAGCAGGCGCGTCGTGGACGTCAGCACGGTGTCGATGATCTTCAGGCCGTTGCGACGCAGCGTCGAGCCGGTCTCGGTCAGGTCGACGAGCGCGTCCATGAGCTCGGGCACCTTCGCCTCGGTGGCGCCGTAGGAGAAGGACACCTCGACGTCGATTCCCAGGTTGTCGAAGAACGCCTTGGTCACCTGCGGGAACTCTGTCGTGATGCGCGAGCCGGGCTTGATGTCTGCGGCACGCTCGACAGGCGAGTCCTGGCAAACGGCGAGAACGAGGTTGACGACGCCCGCCCCGGTCTTGGCGTACGGCAGCTCTGCGACCTCGATGACGTCGGCACCCGACTCGGCGACCCAGTCGTGACCCGAGATACCCAGGTCGAAGTGGCCTTCGGCGACGTAGAGCGGGATCTCCTGGGGCCGCAGGATCTTGACGCGCTCGATGCGGTGGTCGGCGATCGTCGGGTTGTACTCGCGGCTCGACCTCTTGACCTCGAGATCGGCCTGGGAGAACAGGAGCAACGTCTGCTCCTCGAGGCTGCCTTTGGGAAGGGCGATCGACAGCATGGATCCTCCTCGCACGATGCGGGTTATCGGCCCTGCCACTCTAGCACAGTAGTGTGTTGGAGTGCGTATCGGCGAGGAGCTGTCGAGAACCACCCGATTCGGGGTAGGAGCAGTGTGTGACGCGGTCATCGAGGAGGTGGTCACCATGACCGAGATGCTGCTGCGCGCAGACGGCGTAGATCTCCCTGCCACCCTCGACGTGCCCGAGGACGCAACGGGCGTGATCGTATTCGCTCACGGCTCGGGCTCGAGCCGACTGAGTCCGCGCAACGTGGCCGTCGCGGATTATATCCGCCAGACCGGTCGCTTCGGGACGCTGCTCTTCGATCTCCTCACGCCTCGCGAAGACTCGGTGTACGAGAACCGGTTCGACATCGACCTGCTCACGCGCCGGCTCGTGGAAGCGTGCCGATGGCTGCACGGCCGTCAGGGGCAGAGCGCCGTCCCGCTGGGACTGTTCGGAGCGAGCACGGGCGCCGCCGCCGCACTGAAGGCCGCCGTCGCCGTTCCCGACCTGGTCGCTGCGGTCGTGTCGCGCGGCGGACGCCCGGACCTCGCAGCGGGTGCGCTCCCGCTCGTGCCGGTGCCGACGTTGCTCATCGTGGGCGGAGCCGACTACCAGGTCCTCGAACTCAACCGGCGGGCGATGGCGATGATGCCCGCGGGGACCGGTCGCCTCGAGATCGTGCCGGGTGCGACGCACCTGTTCGAGGAACCCGGCGCTCTTGAGCAGGTCGCCCGGCTGACCCGTGACTTCTTCACCGAGATGCTCGAAGCATGATCGAGCATGCAGCAACACAGACGGGTACCATTGGATCGTCCGGCCCACAGCGAGGAAGTGACCTATGCGCACCAACATCGTGTTCACGCTCACCGGCCCCGACCGGGTCGGGATCGTCGAGGACGTCACCGCCGTCATGCTCGGTCTGGACGGCAACGTCGAGACAAGCCGCATGACCCGGTTGGGAGGCGAGTTCGCGATCCTGATGCTGGTCTCGCTTCCCGAGGCACGTGCGGATGAGGTCGAGTCGGCGATCGCACGACTTGCTGCCGAGGGCTACCGTGTCTCGGTCAGCACCACGGACAGGGCCACAGCGGAGGCGTATCGCGGCTGGCTGCGCTATCAGATCGACGTCCACGGGGCCGACCACGAGGGCATCATCCACGAGATGGCACGGGGCCTGTCGCGGCGCGGCATCAACATCGAGTCGGCCGACACCGGCACGACCCGTGCTCCCGTCAGCGGCACGCCGCTGTTCTCCATGATGGCGCTCGTGGCGGTGCCGCCCGACCTGGCCGAGGCGGAGTGGACCGAGGAGCTCCGCGAGGTCGTCTACGAGGCGAACGTGGGCATCTCGATCACCGCCGTGGACGTCGAGTAGCGTCACGCCCGGCGCCGACACGCGAGGACAGGTACCAACGTGAGCAGGGGCGAACCCATCACCCTCGACGAGTACTTCGCCGAGTGCGAACCGGGCTCCCGCGAGCTCTTCGAAGCCGTGCGTGCGGCCGTCGACTCGGCAGGACCTGCGGAGGTGCGCGCAACCAGGAGCCAGGTCGCGTTTCGGAGGCGTACCGCGTTCGCCTGGGCGTGGGTGCCCGGCCAGTACCTGCGAGGTTCAGACCTCCCGCCCCTCGTACTGAGCGTCGGCCTGCGCCGCCGTGACGCCTCGCCGCGCTGGAAGGAGGTCGTCGAGCCGGCTCCCAGGCGCTTCATGCACCATCTCGAGGTGCGCTCCGCCGACGATCTCGACGACGAGGTGCGCGAATGGCTTGCCGAGGCGTGGGGCCAGGCAGGCTGAGTCCGACCGCCGCCTGAAGCCACGCCGCTCGGCCTGCTATCCGATCCCCGCGTGGTAGCTCTGAAGCGACCGCACGCTCTCGCGGCCCTCGGCGTGCGCCACGACCCCGCGCGCGGCGGCCAGCGCGGCGGCGGTTGTCGTGATGTAGGGCACGCGATGCTTGATCGCCGCCTTGCGGATGTAGGAGTCGTCGAACTCCGAGCTCTTGCCGGCGGGCGTGTTGACCACGAGCACGATCTCGCCGTTCTTGATCGCATCCTCGATGTTGGGCCGGCCTTCGTGCACCTTGAGGATCGACTCGGAGGACACGCCATTCTCGAGGAGGAATGCGTGCGTGCCCCCCGTGGCTCGGATCTTCAGTCCGGCACGCTCGAACTCGCGCGCCGCTTCGAGGATCTTCGCACCGCTCGATCCCGGCTTCTCGATACCGCGCCGGTCGCGCTCGGCGACCGTGATGAGCACCGTGCCCTCGGAAGGCAGGCGGGACCCCGTGGCTTCCTGTGCCTTGTGAAACGCGAGCCCGAGCGAACTCCCCATGCCGAGCACCTCGCCCGTCGAGCGCATCTCGGGTCCGAGCAACGGGTCTACCTCGGGGAACATGGTGAAGGGGAAGACCGCCTCCTTCACCCCGTAGTGCGGAACGTGGCGCTTCTCGAGCCCGAGGTCGGCAAGGGTCGCGCCGAGCATGAGGCGGGTTGCGATGCGCGCCATCTGCACGTCACACACCTTCGAGACGAGCGGCACGGTGCGCGACGCGCGAGGGTTGGCCTCGAGCACGTAGACCTTCCCCTCGGAGATGGCGTACTGGATGTTCATCAGCCCCACAACGCCGAGCTCGACCGCGATCCTGCGCGTGTACTCCTCGATACACGCGAGGTGTTCCTCTGAGATGCCGAGCGGCGGGATGACGCATGCCGAGTCGCCCGAGTGCACGCCCGCATACTCGATGTGCTCCATCACCGCCGGGACGAACGCCGTGCTGCCGTCGCACACCGCGTCGGCCTCACACTCGAGCGCGTTTTCGAGAAAGCGGTCGATCAGTATGGGCCGTTCGGGAGTCACGTCGGTGGCGCTGGCGATGTAGCGCGCGAGCATCTCCTCGTCGTGCACGATCTCCATCCCGCGTCCGCCGAGGACGTAGGAGGGGCGCACCATCACCGGGTAGCCTATGCGACCGGCGATCTCGCGAGACTCCTCGAAGGTGGTCGCCATGCCGGACTCGGGCATCGGGATCTCGAGGCGCTCCATGATCTCGCGGAAGCGGTCGCGGTCCTCGGCCAGATCGATGGTCTCCGGCGAAGTGCCGATGATCGGCACGCCGGCCGCCTCGAGCTCGCGGGCGATGTTGAGCGGGGTCTGCCCGCCGAACTGCACGATGACTCCCTCGGGACGCTCCTTGTCGTAGATGGCGAGCACGTCTTCGACGGTGAGCGGCTCGAAGTACAGCTTGTCGGAGGTGTCGTAGTCGGTCGAGACGGTCTCCGGGTTGCAGTTGACCATGATGGTCTCGAAGCCCAGGTCGCGCAGCGCGAATGCCGCGTGCACGCAGCAGTAGTCGAACTCGATGCCCTGCCCGATGCGGTTCGGTCCGCCGCCGAGCACCATGACCTTCCGATTGTCGCTCACCGGTACCGTGTCGGGTGTGTTGTAGGTCGAGTAGTAGTAGGCCGCGTCCTCCACACCGCTCACCGGCACGGCCTCGTATCCGTGAACGATACCGAGTGCGATGCGGCGCTCGCGCAGCGCTTGCTCGGACGTGCCGAGCAGTTTCGCCAGGTACGCATCGGCGAACCCGTCCTGCTTGGCCTGGCGCAGCAGGTCGGCCGGAAGTTCGGCGAGTGGCTGTCCCGCGTAGCCGCGCGCCTCCTGCTCGAGTTCGACCAGCTCACGCATCTGCTCGATGAACCACGGCTTGATGGCGGTGCGCTCGTGCAAGGCCTCGACCGTGGCCCCTTTGCGCAGCGCCTCGTACATGATGAACTGCCGCTCGCTGGAGGGCTCGGCGAGCATGCCGAGCAGCTCGTCGAGGGAGCGCTCGTTGAAGTCCTTGGCAAAGCCGAGACCGAACCTCCCGATCTCCAGCGAGCGGATCGCCTTGTGCAGCGACTCCTTGTAGTGCTTGCCGATCGACATGACCTCGCCCACCGCACGCATCTGCGTCCCGAGCTTGTCGACGGAGCCGGGGTACTTCTCGAAGGCCCAGCGCGCGAACTTCACCACCACGTAGTCGCCACCCGGTGTGTAGCGGTCGAGCGTACCGTCGCGCCAGTACGGGATCTCGTCGAGCGTCAGGCCGCTGGCGAGCATCGAGGACACGAGAGCGATGGGAAAGCCCGTCGCCTTGCTCGCGAGGGCCGAGGAGCGCGACGTGCGCGGGTTGATCTCGATCACCGTGATGCGGTCGCTTTCCGGATCGTGCGCGAACTGCACGTTCGTGCCGCCGATGACCTCGATGGCCTCGACGATCGCGTAGGCCTGACGCTGAAGCCGGTCCTGGAGCTCGGCCGAGATCGTCAGCATCGGCGCCGTGCAGAAGCTGTCGCCGGTGTGCACGCCCATCGGATCGACGTTCTCGATGAAGCAGACGGTGATCATGCGGCCGTCGGCGTCGCGAACGACCTCCAGCTCGAGCTCCTCCCAGCCGAGCACCGACTCCTCGATCAGCACCTGACCGACCATGCTCGCCTGCAGACCGCGCGCGACGATCGTGCGCAGGTCCTCGACGTTGTAGACGATGCCTCCGCCCGTGCCGCCCATCGTGTAGGCGGGACGGATGACGACCGGATAGCCGAGTTCGGCGGCGACCTTCTCGGCAGCTTCGATCGAGGTGGCCGTGGTGGAGCGGGGCATCTCTATGCCGAGGCGGTCCATCGTCTCCTTGAAGGCGAGGCGGTCCTCGCCGCGCTCGATGGCCTCGGGGTTGACGCCGATGATGCGCACGCCATGCTCGGCGAGGATTCCCTCGCGGTTGAGCGAGAGCGAGAGGTTCAGGCCGGTCTGGCCGCCGAGGTTGGGCAGGAGTGCGTCGGGTTTCTCGGCGGCGATGATCTCGGTCACCGTCTCGATGTTGAGCGGCTCGATGTAGGTGGCGTCGGCCATCACCGGGTCGGTCATGATCGTCGCGGGGTTCGAGTTGACGAGGACGATCTCGTAGCCCAGCGCGCGCAGCGCCTTGCACGCCTGGGTCCCGGAGTAGTCGAACTCGGCAGCCTGTCCGATGAGGATCGGACCGGAGCCGATGATCAGGACCTTCTTGATGTCGTCTCGTCTCGGCACGCGGGCCCCCCTGCTGATAGCCGCATCACTGGCGCCATTCTAACGGTAGAAGGCGTGCCTCGGGGGATGTTGATACAGAGACGTGAGAGGAGTCCGCGTGCGCACGTACTGCAGCGCCGCCTCGTAGACCTCCAGATCGGTGGCCGGCGATGTGAGCCATTCATACCCAGGACAGCGTCTTGCCCTCTGTGAAAAGATGAGCCTGTGTGCGACGTCTGCAGGCAGCGGTGTGCGACAGGAAGGGGCCGGAGTGCGCAAACAGGGTGTAGGGCCGAGCGCCACGGCGAGACAGGGTGTGCCCGCGCCTGAGGCCCCCGCGTCCCTCACCGTCGTGATCCCGACCCTCAACGAGGAGGCCGCGCTCCCCGCCGTACTGGAAGCGGTGTGCGCCGAGGAGGTCGAGGCGATCGTCGTAGACGGGGGCAGCACCGACGCCACGGTTAGGATCGCGACACGCGCCGGTGTGCGCCTCATCACCGGAGCGCGTGGACGCGCCGTTCAGATGAACGCCGGCGCCGAGGCGGCCGCCTGTGATGCCGTGCTCTTTCTGCACGCCGACTCGCTCCCGCCTGCCGGCTTCAGGCAGACCGTCCTTGACGTGCTCGCCGATCCGGAGGTCGTGGTGGGCGCGTTCCGGTTCTCCCTCGCAGCCACGACGCTCAGACTCCGGCTGGTGGAGTGGGGAACGAACCTGCGCGCGCGATGGCTGCAGATGCCCTACGGCGATCAGGGGCTGTTCATGCGCCGTGAGACCTGGCGCGATCTTGGCGGCTTTCCGGAGATCCCCCTCATGGAAGACTACGACCTCGTCCGAGCCGCGCGGCGGGTGGGCAGGGTCGCGATCGCGCCGACCGCGCTCGTCACCTCGGACAGACGGTGGCGCAAGACGGGTCCGTGGCGGTACACGGCCATCAATACGATCATCGTGGTGCGCAGGCACCTCGGCGCCACACCCGCGCAGCTCGCCGAGTGGCGCGCACGCTACTCGAAGCGATAGACGAACCCCGTATCGAACGGGTGCTCCCCGAGGCGGCGCAACGCACCGGGCACGATCTGGCCGAAGACCCGGCGGCTCTCAGCGATATTGGCGTCGAGGACGTCGACCGGTGTCGGCTCGGCCTTCACGCCGTTGGCGTAGTCGACACCGAATCCCACCAGTGCGTAGGGGACCTCGAGCTCGCCGGCGAGCACCGCCTCGGGACCGGCCGTCTGGCTGACGGCGGTCACGCCCAGCGAGCGCAGCCACGCGATCTCGGTACGCGTGTTGAAGCGAGGCCCGAGCATGTACGCGTAGACCCCGCGGGCCAGCGCAGCAACGCCCGCGTCGGTCGCGGCGTCCAGCAGCGCACCACGCAGCGTCGACGAGAAGGGCGAGCCGAAGATGAAGTGACCGCGCCGCTCATCTCCCGGAGTGTCGTAGACCGTGCACGGAGAGCCGTCGGGCAGCCGGTTGTCCGGGAAGAAGAGGTCGTCGAAGACGATGGCGGTGCCGAGTTCGACCTCTCCGTCCACCACGCCGCAGACCGTCGTGCCGATGATCGCCGAGCAGCCCGCCTCCTTGAGCGCCCACACGTTCTCCCGGTGCAGGACCTGGGACGAGAGCCGCGTGTGGCCTGTTCCGTGGCGGCGCACGAACAGCACCTCGACCTCCGCCATGCGACCCCGGTGCATCGTGACCGGCCCCCAGGGCGTGTCGATGCTGAGGTCTTCGAGCCACTCGGCCTCGAACTCCGCTGCGGTGCCACCTATCAAGCCGATCGTCGTCATGAGCCTCCTACCTGAACCGGCGCAGTTCGTAGACGGCCAGGCCCGCCACGACCAGCAGCGCCAACGCGAGCATGACTCTCGCCGTAGCGGCAGCGGCGTCCGCACCCAACAGTCCCGTTCCCACCGCATCCGCGACCGCACCCGGTGCGACGACGGCCACAACGGCCAGCAGCGCCGCCGAGGCGAGTCCGGCTACCCTCAGGCCCCGTCCCGCTCTGCGGGCCGCCGGAGCACCCGGTTCGGCTACCAGTGCCATCAGGAGCGATCCGAGCATGGCGGCGACCACGCTCACCGCTGCCGCCGGAGGCCACACGGCCCCCAGGGCAAGGCCGACCGCCAACCCGGCACCCACGTCGAGCGCACCCCTGCGGACAGCTCCGGCTACATC
>JAHYJI010000057.1 GCA_019429145.1 Coriobacteriia bacterium
TGACAAGACCGTCGAGGACGTCGAAGGCATCAAGCGTGCCCTCGATGGTGTAGCGCTCCTCTTCGTCCAGGTCGATGTCGGTCCCTTTGACCGCAAGCGCGTCGGGCACGTCGTTGCCGTCAAGGTCGACGGCGCTGTTCCAGTCCAGGTAGGCAGCGGCGCTTGCCGCCTTGCCGTTGTAGCGCAGCGAGCCTGCCGAAAGCGTGCCGGCGACGACCGGGGCAAGGTCGAGGGTCGCGCCCACGCCGGACGCGATGATCGCGTAGTGGCTGACCGCCGCGGTCTCGTCGGGGGCAAGGGCGGCGATGGTCAGGGTCTCAAGCGTCACGGTGCCGGAAAGCCCGGCGACGGCGAGTGAGACGGTGGCGCCTGAGATCTCGATGCCGGTCAGCGCCGCGGCTGCCGCCTCGAAGTCGCCGTCGTTGCCGAAGTCGGCGGCGATGACCTTGCGCTCGATGAACACGTGGCCGGTGCCGGTGACAAGACCGTCGAGGACGTCGAAGGCATCAAGCGTGCCCTCGATGGTGTAGCGCTCCTCTTCGTCCAGGTCGATGTCGGTCCCTTTGACCGCAAGCGCGTCGGGCACGTCGTTGCCGTCAAGGTCTGCGGCGCTGTTCCAGTCCAGGTAGGCAGCGGCGCTTGCCGCCTTGCCGTTGTAGCGCAGCGAGCCTGCGGAAAGCTCGCCGGCAACGACCGGGGCAAGGTCGAGGGTGGCGGCCACGCCGGACGCGATGATGGCGTACCACTCGTAGTCGTGAATCTCCGAACGGGCGAGGGTCGCGATCGCGAGCGCATCGGCAGAGCCGGTCACCCCGAGGCCGCCGCCGAGTTCGAACGCTCCACTCGAGACCTCGATGCCGGTGAGGATCGCACCGGAGGTCTCGAAGTCTCCGTCGCCGTCCAGGTCGAGGGCTACCACCGACGCGCTCAGGAAGAAGTGTCCGGACCCGCTCACCATTCCGCCGAGCGCGCTCAGCGCAACGAGTTCTCCCTCGATGCGGTAGAGCTCGTCCTCGGTGACCGCGAAGCCGGGTACCCCTGTCACAACGAACGCGCCGCCCTCGTCGAGATCGACCCGGGGCGGCGTGCCGCTTGAAGATCCTGTTGTCCAGTTGATCCTCGGCGCTCCGTCCGACGCCCAGTTGGCGACGACGCTCACGTCCGAAACCGTCGCCGAGGCGACAGCGCCGAGGTCGAGGTTGCCTCCGAGTCCATCGCCCTGGAGCACCAGCCACTGCCTCGTGTCAGCCGAGGCAGTGTTGGGAACGATGCTCGCCACGGCGATCGTGCCGCTGCTGACCTTCACGCCGTATCCGACGATCCCCGCCCACACGTCGAGAACCGACAGGCCCAGCTTGAAGAGGATCCCGTCATCGACGTCACCGACACCGATCGATCCATCGCCATCGACATCGACATCCACGATCTCGCGATCCAGCTCGAAGTGCGCCGAGCCGTTCACGAATCCGAAGAGGACGCTGAGCTCGGTCAGGTCCCCCTCGAGTCGAAGCTCGTAGGCGGTCGACGAGATGGTGAGGTCGACTGGCGTGTCGAGGAACTCTCCTGGATCGACCGTGTCCCCCGGCTCGAAGTCCCCCTCGGGATCGAGGTCTATCGCAGTCGTCCAGTCAAGATACTCAGACGCCGCCTCCGTCTTCTCGTTCACTCTGAAGGAAACGTCTGACGCCTCCGCAGTCAGGACGTCGCCGAGAGTCAACGCTCCGGCGATGTTGCGTCCGTTCGCCCCGACCCAGGCCCTCGGGTCTGCAACGCCGGTCATCCCGATCGCAGCGAACGGGATGAGAAGAGCCAGACCGATGTCACCCGACGAGGTCCCGACGCCGATACCGGACGCTCCGACCTCCGTCGAGAGCCCCGTCAGCGCGAGACTGATGAGGCTTGCGTCATCGAGATCGAGGGTCCCATCGCCGTTCGTGTCGGCATCGACGGTGCGGACCTTCAGCGCTACGTGTGCCCGACCCTGCACGACATCGAAGAGGTTGAACTCGACCAGATCCGATGATGCACGCCGTCCGGACTCGGCGTCGGACGCCTCGCCCACTATCGGCGAGCCGTCGCCCGTGTCGATGGAGAAGATATCGCTGAAGTCCCCGTCATCCTCGAGCGCGAACGCCAACAGATCCAACCACGTGTCGGCGAACGGGTTGCCCGCAAGAACGAGCGCTTCGTTCATGCTCAGCTTCAGAGCCGTAGCCGTGAGCACCAGCCCCTCGGGCCCCTTGAACGTCGCGTCGAGCTCGCCCTTCAAGACAAGCCAGACCGCATCGTTGCCCGAGCCGTCAGCGTCCTTCTTGAAGAACACGGCGACCGCGATCTCGAAGTCGGTCGACTCGAAGCCGACCTCCGAGGAGGTACCCCCGTTCACGCCGATGAACGCCCGATCGCCGGGCGAGGCGCTGCGGAACCCCATCTGCAGCATTGTCACGCCGCCGAGAGTCCCGGAACTCGCTCCGCCGTATGTGACCCCGACGCTGTCAACGCTGAAGCTCACCTCGCCCGAGATGTGTGCGAAGCGCCCGATGTCGACACTCGTGCTTCCGCCCCCGGAATCTATGCTGCCGGACACACTCCCGCCACCGTCCATGGCGAACACATCGATGCCCGGACCTCCGACGAGGTGTTCGATGGATGTGTAGACAGCCGGGAACCCAGATCCCGGTTTGAGTAGCCCGACACCGAGATCCGTCATGGTCCAGACGTTGGGCCACAGAGAATCGTCAACGTCGCACGCGAGTGTGTCGTCACCGGAACCGCCATCGATCGCGAAGAGAGCGAGCATCGTCGGCGTCATCGACTTGACGGTGATGACATCGTCGCCGTCGCCCGCGAGGATGGTGAGGCTGTTGCCTGCGGACAGCGAGATGTCATCGGCGGCACCGTTGACCGTCACACGGATCTGATCGGTTCCGCTGAGGTACTCGACGTCGATCTGGTCGGCATCATCAGTGCCTTCGAAGAGGTAGACGCCCGGCAACGGCTCGCTGTAGGAGAGCGTTCCGAACGAGCCTTCCGAGCCGGGTGCACCTTCGGACATAACGGACATAGAGAGGGGCTCGTCATCGATCGACAAGCCCCTGCCAGAAGATTCCTCGGAATCGGCCACGTCCGACCCCTGTAGGGTCTGTGAGGTTCCTTTGAACAAACCCTCGACCTCTACCTCGGGGCTGGTGGACTCGATGACCGCGTCATCGCCCGCGGCACCCTGTCCGGCCGCATCCGGCTCGGCCGGGACTGCGGGCGCCTCGGAGCCAGACGAGCCTGCGACCGCAGCTGGAGCTAGTTCGTCGTCGCTTTCGACAGACGGCTCAACCGCCGGCTCGGCAGACGGCTCGACCGTCGGCTCCGCGGACGGCTCACTCGCTGCCACATCCGCTGTGATGTCGACATCCACGGCAAGCGCGGGCTGCACACAGAGGATGAACAGGCACGCCGCGATCAGGACGACCCAGAGAGCGCCGGCGCGGCCCCGCCGGTCGCGACGATGCGACGAACGGGTTGCCGGAACGATCGCTGCCACGGGGCACACTTCTACACGGAAGAGGTCACGGGTGAGTTGTCCAAGAGCCAGCCGGGAGTGATGGAGATACGCGACAAACCCCGGCCAGCGCCTGGCTGTCTCCATGAAAACCCCTCGATTCAATGCTCGTGCCTGCCCCTCGCTTACGTTCCTATCTTCCGTCCTTTTTCTAAGATATGATGAAGACAACTCGAAGAATCGGGTGAGAACCGGTGTGAACTCTCGCCACTTCGGATACGGATTGCGAGTGCCTGCATAACCGAATGGGCGAGGGTTGGTTCGACTCTCGTCTCCCATCAGCGTCGTGGGGGCGGGACGCAGGGGGGAAGCGCATGTCTGGCTCACAACCGGCGAACCTGACCGGCAGCCTCGTGGTTGACACGGACGCCAAACTCGTGACGTGCGCGGGCGTGCCAGTCCGTCTTACGGCAACGGAGTATCGCATTCTCGCGCTCCTGGCCAGACACCCCGGCTGGGTCTTCAGTTCTGACGACATCGTGTACGCGGTCTGGGGATACCAGCACCACTTCTCATCGTCTGTCTCCGTGCACATCGCCCACATCCGACAGAAGCTCCGCGCAGCCTGTGCCGACGCGTACATAGACACCGTGCGTGGACTTGGATACCGGCTGATGTTCACGCCTTCCAGGCAAACGAATGAGGCATCTGGCGCTCCCCTCGTCCAGGAACCGAGGTCGGTCCCACTCGAGCGCGACCGCTTCTTCCGTCGCATCACCTCGCAGCTGAATGGTGACGAACCCCCCGACACCGTGCTTTCGCTCATCACCGGAGTCGAGGGAATCGGCAAGACCTGGAGCCTGTACGAAGCGGAGAGGATCGCCATTCGGCACGAGTGGTTCCCGCTCTGGTTCGACTGTCGGCTTTCGGATCAGCGCCAAGAGGGGCTGCTGAGCTTCATCGTCTCAACGCTACATGCTGAGGGCCTTGCGGAGGTCTCCCGGGGAAGGCAGCGCGGCACCACTTCTATCGCGGCGCCCGACTCCGCCGCGGCATGCCACACGTACCGGGAACTGATCGGATCCGCCGTGGCTCAACGGCCGATGCTGCTCATCTTCGATGATGCGGACTACATGGACGATCGCTCCGCAAGCATACTGGGGTACGTAGCCAGCGAGTGCCGCCGGGAACCGCTCGGTATCGTCGTGGCGGCCCAGGACAACGAGTGGCGCCTGAAACGGCTTCTCTCCGAGCACTCGGCCGGGCACTTCGAGCTGAAGCCGTTGTCTAACGGGGTCCTCCACGAACTCGCCCGGGAACAGGGTATCGAATGGCTCACCGACGAACAGTTGGAGATGGTGACACGGGTGACGTCGGGTGTGCCGGGACGCCTGGTCGAGTTGTCGGGTGCCTTGAGGCATCTGAGTCAGGGCGAAGTGATTTCCGAGGCACGCCTTATCACACTCGCGCTCACCCCACGGATGCGCAGCGGTCTGGCGGCACAGCTGGATGCCATGTCGCCCGCCCGGGTCGAGTTCCTGAAGTGGCTCGCGGTATCGGGCAATCATCTCGATACGCGCGACCTGGACCGGATCACCGGACTCGGACCGGAGGAACTCTGGCAGCAGCTGCAGAACGCGATGGATTCGGGAGTGATCACCGGATCGTCTGAGAAGGAGCGAGTGTGCATCAGCGACCCGCTCCTCGCACGCTTCCTTCACGACCGGATGCCACCCGAGGAGAGAGCTCGTCGACGACGCGTGCTCGAGCGCATCACTTCATGAAAGCAGAAAGGCCGGCCCCTGAGGGACCGGCCTTTCGCGTCTTCGATGGTGGGCCGTGTAGGGGTCGAACCTACGACCTTGGGATTAAGAGTCCCCTGCTCTGCCAGCTGAGCTAACGGCCCGGAAACGCTCGAACATTCTACCGCGTAGGGCTGAAAGTGCAAGCGGCCCGCACAGGCGGGCCGCCGTGGAAGCATGGGGTGGGTAACGGGACTCGAACCCGCGACCTCCGGAGCCACAGTCCGGCGCTCTAACCAACTGAGCTACACCCACCATGAGTGGCATGGCACGCCCGGAGGGATTCGAACCCCCGACCTAGAGATTAGAAGTCTCCCGCTCTATCCAGCTGAGCTACGGGCGCATATCGCGCGCGACCGGGGAGTGCCGAAGACGAACGGTACCCTCCGTCGCGTAGGGTTGTCAATGGAGCGGCGGACGGGACTCGAACCCGCAACAATCAGCTTGGAAGGCTGATGCTCTACCAATTGAACTACCGCCGCAAATCTGGTCGGGCCGGCCGGATTCGAACCGACGACCCTCTGCTCCCAAAGCAGATGCGCTACCAAGCTGCGCTACGGCCCGACACTGCGCCCCCCTGCTGCCGGAGCGCCCCGTGGGGCCGACATGCCTGAGGGCAAAGGTCAGTATAGATACTGCCTGCCCGAGGGGCAAACGGACCGACGGGGAGCAGTCTTGGGGAATGCCGTCCAGGGCAGTGTCGCCGAACCGGGTTCCCGCAGCGCCGGTCGTGCCAGCAGTCGGGTTAGTGAGAACGATCGTTCCCACTAACTCGAGGCTGCCCCCGGCCCCTCCCCGACGCGCTCGAGCAGATCGTGCATCGCCCGCAACGCCGCACCGCGGTGGCTGATCGCGTTCTTATCGGCCATCGAGAGCTCGGCCATCGCGCGCCCCGGAGCGGCGTCGGGCCAGAACAGCGGATCGTACCCGAATCCGCCCTCACCCCGGGGTGCCGTCCCGATCACGCCCTCACACGCGCCCTCGGCCACGACCTCGCTACCGTCATCGCGTACGAGAACTATCACGCTGCGGAAACGTGCCTCGCGCCGCACCCGCGGAGTGTCGCCGAGTGCGCGCAGCAGACGAGCGTTGTTCTCGGCATCCGTCGCGCAGGGGCCAGCGTACCGGCTCGAATAGACCCCGGGCTCGCCGTCCAGCGCGTCCACCTCGAGCCCGGAGTCGTCGGCGAGTGCAGGCAGCCCGTAGAGCTCGCGCGCGGCACACGCCTTGATGCGCGCATTCTCCTCGAATGTCTCGCCGGTCTCCTCCGGATCGGGCCACTCGCCCAGATCAGCCGCCGCCACGAACTCCCATCCCGTGAAGGCAAGCGCGGTCCGGATCTCGTCGACTTTGTGACGGTTGCCGGTCGCGACGACAACGCGCGTCGTCGGCCGCCCGTCCTCAGAGCCCGGCGACATCGGAATCATCCGCGATCACGCGGCGCTGGAACTCCACCAACCGGTCGATCCCGCCGGAGGCTAGATCGAGCATCTCGTCGAGCCGTCCCCGGTCGAACGGCGTGCGCTCGCCGGTGCCCTGGACCTCGATGAAGCGCCCTCTCCCGTCCATCACGACGTTCATGTCGATCTCGGCGACCGAGTCCTCGGAGTAGTCGAGATCGAGCATGCAGACGCCGTCGACCATGCCCACCGAGGTCGCGGCGACGAAGTCGATCGTGGGCAGCTCGGGTATCTTGCCCAGATCGCGCCAGGTGACGAACGCATCGTGCACCGCAAGGTAGGCTCCGGTGATGGCAGCGGTCCGTGTGCCACCGTCGGCCTGGATGACGTCGCAGTCGACCGCCATCGTCACCTCCCCGCCCATCGCTCCCATGTCGACCACCGTGCGGATCGACCGTCCGATGAGCCGCTGAATCTCGTGCGTCCGACCCTTCAGCCCGCCGCCGGTGGACTCCCGGCGGCTTCTCGTGTGGGTCGAGGCAGGCAAAAGCGCGTACTCGGCGGTCACCCAGCCCTTGCCGCTCCCCCGCCGCCACTGCGCCACACCCGCGGTGATACTCGCGGCACAGAGCACGCGGGTGTCGCCGAGCTCGAACAGACAACTGCCGTGCGCATGCTTCAGGTAGCGGCGGGTGACGCGCACGGGCCTGAGCGAGTCGTGCGTGCGTCCGTCGGAACGGTTCATCAGGAAGTCTCCCTCTCGTCATCGGAAGCCGGGACGATCTCGAAGCTGTCGTACTCGGAGGCCACCACCACAGGCCGCCCGAACGCCACGGACGCCTCGTCGGCCATTACCTCGCGGTCGTTGGTCGGCCAGATGTGTGTCAGCACGAGCTGGCCAGCGCCAGCCGCGCGCGCGATCTCTCCGGCCTCGACGGCCGTCAGATGCGGTGCGCGTCCGCGGTACTCCTCGGGCAAAGTCGCCTCGGCGAGCAGCAGGTCGCACCCCGTGGCCAGCTGCACTACGGCCTCCCCCGGCGCGGTGTCCGACGTGTAGCACAGCGTGGCGCTCCCATCGGTGACCGTGAGCGCAAACGAGTCATCGGTGTGCTCGGTCGCGTGGGGCGTGACAAGGAGGTCTCCGGCGGCCAAAGGCTCGCCGGCCCGCATCTCGTGCACGGTGAATGCCGCCCGCAGCTCAGAGTTGCCCCGGTCGGACAGGAAGCAGCTCATGTCCTCGAACAACCCCCGGGGTACGCAGAGGGGCAGCGCGTCGGCCGGACCTTCCGGGGCGTAGCGCAACAGCGCCTGCAGCGCGTAGAGGTCGAGGAAGTGATCGGGGTGCCCGTGGGTCACGAACACCGCATCCAGGGTGAGCGGGTCGATCACCGAAGACAGGTTTGCGAGGACTCCGTTGCCACAGTCGAGCAGTACGCGCGCATCGGCGCCCTCCACGAGGTGACCTGCACATGCCTGCCCGGGCCCGGCATACGACGCCGAGGAGCCGAGAACCGTCAGCCGCATACGGGATCCTCCATCCGGTGATCGTCGAGCAGTGCGAGGCGCTCCGCTGAAGGCAGCGCCGTAAGCTCATCCAGCGATACCTGCTCGACGCCGCTGATGCGCTCTCGAAGCACGCGCGAGCCCAGACGGGCGAACTCTGCGGGGTCACCGGTGGTGAAGAACCGGTTCGGGGACCCGGTCGTGCCCGGATCGGCCAGATGTCCCCGGGACTGAAGCGTCTCGGCGACCTCGCGAGCGGTCTCCTCGGCTGAGGAGATAAGGCGCACGCGTGAGCCCACGACCTGTTGGATCGCCGCCTGCATCAACGGAAAGTGCGTGCAGCCAAGCACGAGCGTGTCGATGCCCGAGCGCTTGAGCGGATCGAGGTACCCGCGCGCCATCTCGTGGAAGGCGGGCCGGATGAAAACCTCGGAGGACTCGGCCGCCCACTCCTCGAACGTGCCGGGACCCATGCGCAGTCCCGCCTCGACGACATCGACGAACTTCGGCGTGGCGACCGAGAACACGGTCACCCCCGCGTCGAGTGCGCGGACCGCACGGCTGTAGGCGCCCGACTCGATCGTCCCGACCGTGCCGATCACCCCCACGCTGCGGTTCACCGTCGCCCGGACCGCTGCCCGGGCACCCGGCTCGACCACGCCGATCACCGGGACGTCGAAGGTCTCCTGTGCAAGCGCAAGGCCCGCCGCGGTCGCGGTGTTACACGCGATGACCATGAGCTTGACAGGCACCTGCTCGAGCCACGTACCGATCTCCAGCACGAAGCGGCGCACCTCTGCCAGGTCGCGCGGACCGTAGGGGCAGCGCGCCGTGTCGCCGAGGTAGACGATGTGTTCGTCCGGCAGGGTGCGGGCGATCTCGCGGGCCACGGTGAGGCCACCGAGCCCCGAGTCGAAGATGCCGATCGGCAGAGTTTCCATGACCGTGAGTATAGCGCTCGGCACCATCACGCGAAGCGCCCGCCGGGCGCTACCGGCCCCGCACGGCCAGGCGCTCGAGTTCGGCCGCGATCTCGTGTACCGGCAGCACGCGCGAGACAGCCCCCCGCTCGATCGCCGCTTTGGGCATCCCGAAGACCGTCGACGTCTCTTCGTCCTGTGCGATGGTCGTCGCGCCCGCATCGCGCAGGAGCTTCAGCCCGCGCGCCCCGTCGGCCCCCATGCCCGTGAGGATCACGCCGATCGCCGCGGGACCACACGAGTGGGCCACCGATTCGAGGAGCGTGTCCGCCGAGGGGACGTGAAGCTGACCCTCTCCGGGCTCGTGCAGGCAGAGGCGCCGCCGCTCGAGGGTGAGGTTCGCGCCCGTGGGTGCAAAGTAGGCCACTCCCGGCAGGACCGTCATTCCCGCCTCGGCGACCACCACGCGCATCTGGCATCCGGCGTCGAGCCACTCCACGAGCCCCGGTACGAATCCGTCCGCGATGTGCTGGGCCACCAGGATCGGAAGCGGGTAATCCGCCGGCAGGCGACCGAGCACGCTCAGGAGCGCCGACGGACCGCCGGTCGACGAGCCGATGGCGACGACCTCGGGCGGTACGGCGGTGGTGCCGGCAGCGGCGCCGGCCCCCTCGACGGACGCCGATCGGGCACCCCGTCTGCCGCGAAGGTGCGTGATCACCGGGACCCGGGAGAGAAGCTTGACGCGCCTGATGAGGTCGGCCGCGATCTCCTGCAGGTCGGCCCAGTCACGCGGCTCGGGCTTCCTCATCACCTCGAGCGCGCCGGCCTCCAGGGCGTCGAACGCCCTGCCCACGCCCTCGCCGTAGACCGAGGAGGAGACCACGAGGATGGGAACGGGGGTGTACGCCATGATGTGCTCGATGGCCGCAAGCCCGTCCATCCTCGGCATGTGGATGTCCATGGTGACCAGATCGGGACGGGCCGAGGCAACGAGCTCGACTGCTTCCTGGCCGTCTGTGGCCACGCCGGCGACCTCGATCTGCGGATCGCTCGCCAGGATCTGCACGAGCATCTCGCGCGCGAGCGCAGAGTCATCGGCCACGACCACCCGTATGGTGCGTTGCGTCACGAGCACCCCCTGCCTGGCGGTCAGCGGACCAGCCTCTCGACGGTGTCCAGGAGGGTGTCCTGGTTGAAGAAGGACTTCGTGATGTAGGCATCGGCACCTGCCTCGATGCCCGCGGCCTTCTCCTCCTCGCGCTCGAGTGACGTCACGATGACCACCGGGAGATCGCCGAGCCTCGAGTCGCTCTTGATCGCACGCGTGAGTTCGAAACCGCTCATACGCGGCATCTGAACGTCGGTGACGACTGCATCCGCTGCCAGGCCCTTGCGAAGAAGCCCCAGGCCCTCGGCGCCGTCCATCGCGACCTCGACGGTGTAGCCGGCCGCCTCGAAGATCGACCGCTCGAGCTCGCGCGTCGTGAACGAGTCCTCGCAGATGAGCACGGTGCGCGGCCTGTCGGACGCTGCCTCGGACTGCTTCGTCTCGGGCCGTTTGAAGCCGCCGCTACGAGCGTTCGCCATCAGGTCGGGCACGTTGAGGATGGGCACGATCTCGCCTGCGCCCAGGATGGTGACCCCGGCGACGTTCTCGACCCTGCGCAGGTGGTTGCCGAGTGACTTGATGACGATCTGCTGTTCGCCGATGAACTGGTCGACGATGAAGCCGTAGCGGTGACCCGCGAAGCCGATCGTGACCACCGCGAGCCGCTCGGGAACCGAACGGTCGCCGGTCACGCCGAGCGCGTCGTCGAGGCGAACGAGCGGGTAGGTGCGCTTGCCACGCCTGAGCGCCTGACGGCCCTCCAACTCGAAGATCTCCGCCGGCTCGGCCAGCAGCGTCTCTTCGACAGCCGTCGTCGGCAGTGCGTACACGCGGTCGCCCACCCGTATCATGAGTGCGCGGATGATGGCGAGCGTCAGCGGGATGGTGAGCCGGAAGGTGGTGCCCTCGCCCCTCGTGCTGAAGACGTTCATGTCACCCTTGAGCATGTCGACGATGTACTCGCGCACGACGTCCATCCCGACACCGCGACCCGAGACCTCGGTGATGATCGGGCTCGTGGAGAAACCCTTCTCGAAAATGAGAAAGAGCACCTCGCGCTCGGACAGAGAGTCGGCCTCGGCCTGAGTGACGTAGCCCTTGCGTACCGCCGTCGAGCGCACCTTCTCGACGTCCACCCCGGCGCCGTCGTCGGAGACCTCGATGACGATGTGGTCGCCCTCCGAACGGGCCGAGACGGTGATCGTCGCGGTGGCGGGCTTGCCGAGCTCCGCCCGGACCTGCGCGGGCTCGATACCGTGATCGACCGCGTTTCGCAGCAGGTGGATGAGCGGGTCGTTGATCGCTTCGAGTACCTTTTTGTCGAGTTCGGTCTCGCCCCCCTCGACCACGAGCTGCACGTCTTTGGCAAACGAGCGCGCGAGGTCGCGCACCGCCCTGGGAAAGGTCGCAAAGACCGTGTCGACCGGCAGCATGCGGATCGCCATCCCGCGCTCCTGCAACTCGTCGACGACGAGTCCGCCGCGGGCGAGGTCCTCGGCGAGCTCGGCAACGACCGTCGCGCTCGCCCTCTGCTCCGCGGCGAGGCGGCGCTCGAACGTGGCGATCGCGTCTGCGCGGCGCGCCGCATCCGCCCGTTCGTCCCCGGTCGGCGATCCCTCGAGCAGGTTGCGAAGGACCGTCCACGCCTGCCACACGCCGCCCGCGCCGGAGCCGCCGACGCGCAGATCCTTGGCGCGCTGCTCGTACTTGACCTGCGAGATCACGACCTCGCTGATCAGGTTGAGCAGAGAGTCGACGTGGCCGGTGTTGACCCGGATCGTGTGCTTGGCCCGGCCGCCAAGGGGCTCCGCGCACGCAGACACGCTGCCGCTCTCGCGGTGAGCGCCGTTGCCGCCCGGTCCCGTCCCGGGCACGGGAACCTCCTCCTCGCTCGGCACAACATCTGCCGGCCCGCCGGGCGGGCCGTCCGGACACGCTTGCACAAGCGTTGTGAGCCGCTCCTGCAGCGCATTCAGATCGGCTGCGGGTGCCGCGTCCGTGCCGGCGATCTCGGTGAGGTGCACCACGGTGTCGAGCGCATCGAAGAAGTGGTCGCTGATCGCGAGCGAGTGCTCGATCGTGCCGTCGCGCAGCGCGACCATCACGTCCTCGAGGCGGTGCGCGATGTCCGAGATCTCGACCAGCCCGACCATCCGCGAGGAACCCTTGAGGGTATGGGCATCCCGCAGCATCTTGTCGATGAGCGCACCGTCGGAGGGTCGCTCCTCGAGGAGGATGACTCCCTCGTTCAGGCGCTGCAGGAGATCGGCCGCCTCCTCCTGGAACCGGCCGATGAATGCGCTGCGGTCGAACTGGGCCATGTTGCTGCTCCCCGGTCGCGTCGCGCCGTCTACTCGACGATCCGGAAGGCCGAGCCGACCTGGTTCGACTCCGTGGCGATCGCCGCAAGCTGCTCGGCCGTCGACGCCACCTGACGACCGCCCGCCGCAGTCTGCTGCGCGACCGCCGCGACCTCACGCATCGCACGCACGACCTGGTCGGTGGCGCTCTTCTGCTGCTGGGTGGCAGCGCTGATCTCCTTGGCCGCGATGGTAGTGCGCTCGATCGTATCGAGAATCTGCTCGAGGCTCTCACCGGTCGTGTGCGCCAGATCGACGCCGCCCTGGACCTCCGCGAGCTCCTGCTCGGTGGCGATCAC